>CAZVBT010000074.1:0-2794 GCA_964625385.1 uncultured Melioribacter sp.
TTTTGTCTATCTTCAAAAACTAAATAATCAATTTCTGCTGATATATAATGTAAAATGGCAGGGTGTAAATCGGAATTTTGTAATTGTTCAAACGTAAAATATGGACCAAGTTTATTGACCTTGTTTAGATTAAAATCATAAATAAATTTAATTTCTCGTTCGAACATAACTTTCGTAGTTTCTTTACTTAATAATACGAAAAATGAATTAGAATTTCTTTCGTATTACTATTTACATAAATACACAAATAAATATCTAAATTTGCAAAAGCAAATATGAATTTATATGACAAATAAAGAAAAAGCCTTTAGTGAAATAAATAAAATCATAAAATTAATAGATGAACAAAAAATTAATCATTCATCAATTATTAAAAAAGAATACAATTATGAATTCAACATAATATTAAATAAAAATAATTTCAAAGTTCAAGTCTATTTTGGTAAAAAAGGTGTTAAAACAGTAATTCAAGGTAACACGGATTCACAAGAGTATAAAAAAATTTCAAACATAATTTCAGCTACACCTAAATTTAATTTTGATGAAAAAAGAATAACTGAGCCAGAAGAATATATTGGTAGTGATGAAGCTGGAAAAGGAGATTTTTTTGGACCACTTGTAATAGCAGCTGTTTATGTTAATAAACAAACAAAAGAAAGTTTAAAAAAAATTGGTGTAAAAGACAGCAAAAAACTTTCTGACAATCAAATCAATAATTTAGCAGATGAAATTAAGATTATTTGCAAAAACAATTTTTCTTTAGTTGAACTAACACCTGAAAGATATAATCAGTTTTATGAAAAATTTAAGAACTTAAATAAGCTTTTAAATTGGGCACACTCGAAAGCAATAGAAGAATTATTAGAAAAAACTAATTGTCAAATTGTTATAACTGATAAATTCAGTAAAAAGAAATTAGATACAGAAGAAAACCCTAAAAACATAAAGATTAATTTTATTCAAGAAACAGAAGCTGAAAAATATATTGCCGTTGCAGCTGCTTCAATTTTAGCAAGAAATAGTTTTAATAATTGGTTTGATTTAATGAAAGCAAAAGGATTAAACTTACCAAAAGGTTCATCGATAATAGTTAAAGAAAAAGCTTCAGAATTATTTAATTCAAATTTATTAATAAATAAAGATGAAATTTGTAAGTTACATTTCAAGACATTAAAAAGTGTATCCGTCTAAAAAATTTTTTAGTGAGGTAAAAATGACAAAGATTCAAAAAGTAAAACGTATAGGAATTCTTACGGGTGGTGGAGATTGCCCTGGTTTAAATGCAGTTATTAGAGGTGTAACAAAACCAGCATTAGATCATGGACTAAAAGTCTATGGAATTCTTGATGGTTTCGAAGGTTTAGTTGAAGGAAGAGCACAAGAACTTTACAACCGTGATGTATCTGGTATTTTATCAAAAGGTGGAACAATTCTTGGCTCTTCTAATAAAGGAGATCCATTTCACTGGCCAGAAGAAGTTGACGGAAAAATTAAAATAGTGGATCGTTCAAAAGAAGCATTAAAAAACTATGAAGCATGGAACCTTGATGCCCTAATTGCAATCGGTGGTGATGGAACAATGCACATTTCAAAAAAATTAAGTGATATGGGTATGAACATAGTTGGGGTCCCTAAAACAATAGATAACGATCTCGAAGCAACAGATTTAACATTTGGACACGATTCAGCGGTTTTTGTTGTATCAGAAGCTTTAGATAGACTTCACACAACAGCATCTTCTCATCACCGTGTAATGGTAATTGAAGTTATGGGTAGATATGCTGGGTGGATTGCACTTAATGGTGGTTTAGCTGGTGGTGCTGATGTAATTTTAATTCCTGAGATTCCATTTGAATGGAAAGCAATTTACGATCATGTTTTAATGAGAAATATGATGGGTAAAAGATTTAGCATTGTTTGTGTTGCTGAAGGTGCAAAACCAAAAGATGGAACTTTAATTACAAAAGGAAAAGACATTAAAAGAACAGACCCACTTCAACTTGGTGGTATTGGTGAATATGTTGCAAAAAAAATAACAGAAAACACAGGACTTGAAACAAGATACACAGTACTTGGTCATTTACAACGAGGTGGAAGTCCAACTCCTTTTGATAGAATACTTTCAACAAAATTTGGTGTTAGTGCAATTAATTTAGTTATTAAAAAACAATTTTGTAAAATGGTAGCATTGAAAGGTAACGAAATAAAAAGTGTAAGAATTCAGGATGCTATAAGTCATCAAAAATTAGTAAAACCTAAAGATCAAGCAGTTTTAGCAGCTATGGCTGTTGGAGTAAATTTTGGAGTAGAAAAATTTTAATAAAAGTTGCATTCGATAATAAAGAATTGTTATTTTTGTCCGCAATTTATTAAGAAATTGTTCTTATAAAAACACTTCGCTTCAGTTGGTTAGAGCGCCAGTCCCGACAAGTCGGGAAGGTCGCGAGTTCATTGAAAAGATAAAAAAATTAGAATAGAAAAATTGGGGTCGTAGTTCAGTTGGTTAGAACGCCTGCCTGTCACGCAGGAGGTCGCGAGTTCGAGTCTCGTCGGCCCCGCAAATAAAGCTCGATATATTTAAAAATCGGGCTTTATTTTTTTTAAATCAGTGTATATTGTATTGAAATTTTGTTGATGTTGTAAAAGGAATTTTAAAAAAGTTATATCTAAATATTATATTTTTTCTTCATCCATTCGTATGCTGCATTGATTTGTTTCGTTTTTAACTCAGCTAAGATTTTAAGCTCTTCACCCAAATCAAATACTTTATCAGGATGATATTTTGCAACTAATT
>CAZVBT010000075.1:0-1775 GCA_964625385.1 uncultured Melioribacter sp.
GTGCACGATATATCATTTCCCGATCAACTTGTTCAGCAGATTTATTAACGAACACTGGCAAATTTCTGTTTTCATCATTTTGTTCTGCAAGCGATAATAGTGGTAAAAACGAATTTACATCTAAAATTTCAGTTTGAGAGAGAGCAGCTGCAGTTTCAACAACATTCTTAAGTTCTCGAATATTCCCAGGCCAGTAGTAATTTATTAAAATTTCTTCTGCGTCTTTTGTTAATCTAAAAATCTTTGTTTTGTTATTTTTTGAAAAATTAGTAAGAAAATAATTTGCTAATTCAATGATATCTGCTTTTCTATTTCTTAAAGGTGGAATAGTGATAGTTACAGCTTTTAATCTAAAATATAAATCGTGTCTAAATCTTTTTGAATCAACTTCTTTTTGTAGGTCTTTATTTGTTGCGGCAATTATACGAACATCAACTTTTGTTACGGTTTCACTACCAATTTTCATAAATTCTTGAGTTTCTAAAACTCTTAATAACTTAACTTGTGTTGTTAAGGGCATTTCAGCAATTTCGTCAAGGAATAAAGATCCACCATTAGCAATTTCAAAGTAACCTTTGCGGTCATCAATTGCACCAGTGAATGAACCTTTTTTGTGCCCAAATAATTCACTTTCTAAAAGTGATTCTGGAATTGCACCACAATTGACACTTACTAATTCTTTCTCTGCACGTTTACTTGCGCCGTGAATCGCTCTTGCAAATACTTCTTTACCAACTCCACTTTCTCCTGTAATTAAAACCGAAATGTCACTTTGAGCAACTTGCATTATAATGCTTGTCAATTCTTTAATTTCTTTTGATTTGCCTATAATACCAAATTTATTTTGAAATTCTTCTATTGTCATATTTTCAATTTTTCATCCACATAAAGATAATAAATCTTTAATGCATAATTTATAATGTAAAATGTAGAATTATAGTGTAAAATTTTAAATTAAAGAGTAAACTGCAATCCATCATCAGCTAATACCACTTTTTCAGATAACTGATTGTTTTTTATCCAATTCAAAATTTTAGTTTCATCTTCATCATTATAGTGAACTAGATAAGTCGTTTTTGGTTTATAAATTCTTACAGCTTCATAAATGGTTTCAAAAGTAATATGCATACATTCTGAAATTAAAGTGTCAATATTTTCATCTTTGAATAAATATAAATCTTCTATTGAAGCAATATCAGAAGTGTATAAAATATTTTGGTGCTTAGTTTTAATTAGGATACTTGCCGAATTAAAAAGTGAATTGGGATAATTTATAAGCTCTTCTTTCTTATTAATATGCGAGTTCTTTTTGATTATGAAACTAAGTTTTTCATTAATGAAATTTTCAATGTTAAAGTCTAAAGGGAAATAATTGATACTAAAACCAATTGTTTCATTAAATAAGTAAGTTGAATTGAGAAAAAATTTTATTGTATCAATGAAACTTTTATAAACATAAAGGTTTAATTCATCAAATCGGTTTTCAAGTTTCATTTGTGTTATTAAAGAAGCAATGCCAGCAAAATGATCAGCATGAAGATGTGAAATAAAAATATTTTTTATTGAATTGAAGTTAATATTATTAATAAGCAAAGATTTTGAAATTCCATCAACACAATCAATTAAGAAGTTTACAGTGTCGAAATCAAAATAAATTGATGTGTGATTTCTTAGCAGACTTGTTTTTCCGGAAGCCGTTCCTAAAAATATTATCTTACTCATTTCAAAACTATACGAGCTGCAACATTAAATTTTTTATTAATTATTTCTACAGC
>CAZVBT010000076.1:0-4569 GCA_964625385.1 uncultured Melioribacter sp.
ACTTTTCATTTTAGCAAGTAAACTATAAAAATGCTTTTGATCATCGTTGGAAAGAGGTTCAACTTCTTGTTTTTTTTCAACTACATCTTTTAACTTGTTTAAATTCTTTAAATCAACATTTTGAACAGATTTAATTTCATAATCTTTATATTTTCTGATTGCCTGAATTACAAATTCATCAACCGGATCGTATAGGAATAATACTTCCAGATCTTTATTCTTAAATATTTCTAAATGAGGATCCAAAATTAATGCACTGCGATTATTCCCGACTATGTAATAAATTTCTTTTTGTCCTTCCTTTATTCTTTCAACATAATCTGAAAAACTAATTAATTCATTTTCATCTTTACATTTTGAAGAATTGAATCTTAATAATTCAACATACTTATCATGATTTGTAAAATCCATGTAACCTAGTTTGAAAATTTTTCCATGTTCTTTCCAGAATTCATTGTATCCTTCTTTATCATTTTTTGTCTTTTCAATTAAATATGATAAAATATTTGATGTAACACTTGAAGCTATTTTTGTGAATATAACATTTTCCTGCAAAGTTTCTCTTGAAATATTCAAAGGTAAATCTTCAGAATCAACAACACCTTTTACAAAGCTCAAATATTCCGGTAGCAAATCTTTATTCTTATGTTGAATTAAAACTCTTCTTACATATAAATCTAATCCATAATTTTCTCTGTCATAAAAAAATAAATCGTTACTCTTTTTAGGAATAAATAAAAGTGCATTGAATTGAATTGGTGCATCAACAGATTTATGAATAATATCCATTGGTGGTTCATTATCATAAGTTAAAAATTTATAGAACTCATCATACTGTTCTCTTTTTATGGAAGATTTTGGTTCACGCCATATTGCAGATACAGTGTTTATTTTTTCATTTTCTATATAAATTGGAAAAGAAATAAAATTACTATGTTTTTTAATTATACTTTCTAATTTCCACTTTTGAGCAAATTCTTCAGCATCATCTTTTAATTGAATTAAAATTGAAGTACCTCTATTAATCTTTTGACCAATCTCGGTGATTTCATAATCGCCTAAACCATCACTTTTCCATTCTACAGCTGGTTCATCTTTTTTAAACGATTTGGTTTTAATTGTAACTTCTTTTGCCACCATAAAAACAGAATAAAATCCAACTCCAAATTTTCCTATAATATTTCCCACATCACCTTTTACTTCTGCAAGCATTTTTGCAAATTCTTCTGTGCCAGACTTTGCAATAGTTCCAATATTTGCAATTACTTCGTCATGGGTCATACCAATTCCGGTATCACTTATATTTAATATTTTTTTCTTTTCATCAAAAGTAATTTTTATTTCAAGTGGTAAATCGTTGTTGATAATTTCTGTCCCTTTATTTTGTTCGAATCTCAGTTTATCAAGTGCATCTGATGCATTTGATATTAATTCTCTTAAAAATATTTCTCGACTTGTGTATAAAGAGTGAACAAGAATATCTAAAAGTTTCTTTACTTCAGCTTTGAATTCATACTTTTTAACATTTTTGACTTCAGACATATAAACCTCCCATAATTTGAAATTTTATACTACAAAAATATTCTATAAGAAAAATCAACTCAACTTTTATCGTTGTTCTCGGTTGGTTTATTTTTTTCATCTTCTTTTAAACCTTTTTTGAAAGATTTAATCCCTTCAGCAATTCCTTTGGCAATTTCAGGAATTTTCTTTCCACCAAATAAAAATATTAATATAAAGAGTATTAATAATATTTCAGTAATTCCAATGTTTCCCATTTTAACATCCTATTTTTAATTATAATAAAAATCTTTTATTGCATAAGGAGAAATACTTTTTAATCTGATGAATGCATTTTCAGCTTTTTCTAAATCATTTAGTTTTGAATAAGTATTTATCAAATAAAAAAATGAAATTGAATTCATTGAATCTTTTTCAATAGAATCTTCAAAATATTTTTTTGCGATATTATAGTTTCCCAAATGATAAAAAGCCATCCCTTTTATTGAATTAATTTCTGATATTCTTTTCGGACAATATTTTATTCCAAGATCAGTGTGATGCAAAATTTCATTTATTAATTTTCTATTTTTTGTTTTCACTAATGATAAAAACAGATTATTTGCATTTATGTAATGACTTAAAAATTTAATATTACAATCAGAAGAATCAATTCTTGCATTATTTCTTTTAGAAAATATTGGTAATAATTGATTAAAACCTTCAGCATAAAAAAGTTGCAAATAATAATCTTTATAAAATTTTTCGTTAATAAAAATTGCACATTCAGCAAAAGCACTTGGTTTTGCTCCCGCAGGGAAAATAATAAAATCAGTTTTTTTATTTAATACATAATCAGTATTGTAGTGTCTTTCTTTCCAAAGAACCGGTAATTTTTCATTAATACCTTCAATTTCTTTAGGATTATGAGCAATATATTCGTCGGTTAACCCAACAATGTCAATTATTTTAACATTAGAATAAAACGAAAACGCTCCTATTGTTGATAAAGCTACAGAAATATTTTGAGATTGATATTTATTTATCCAATCAGCGTAACTTTTCATTTTACTAACTAACCCAATTTCGTATGATCTTTTTTCCATCATTTCTGTTTTATTTGAATTGAAATTGAGAACAGAAAAAGTAATTGCAAATATTACTAATAAGCCAACTATGAAATTGTGAATTTTAATTTCAAAATTTTTGATAATATTAAAAAGTGAGTAAAAGAATAAAATGTAAAACAAAGGTGTAATTGGTATAAAAAATCTTCCAATCGGTAATACATCTCCACCAATTAAAATTGTAAGCATGATATAAATTATAGAAAAAGAAAAAAGAATAAATTCAACTTTGTCAAATTTCTTTAATGCAAATCTTATAATTACCGGAAAAATCATAACACCATAAAAAATATCAGAGGTAAAGTATTTAACAAAGTAATCGAAACCTCTCAATAAAAAATTAAAAGTGAATTCTGTTTTTGCATAAAAAGTATTTGGTAATGGGAATCCATAATATGCCAGACGAAATAAAAAATAAATCAGCTGTATAAAGAAAAACAATGCTATTACTTTTATTTTTTTCTTTGAAAATATTTTTGTCTTTAAATCGAAATGATTGAGATTAGTATCAACTAAAAAGTTATAAATAATTTCAGTCGCAATTAATAAGACAAAAAAAAGCAATCCTTCAGGCCGTAGTAATGAATTTAATGTTGATGCAATAACAAAATATTTGTGATTATTCCCTATTTCAAAATCAATCAAGAAGTAAACTGATAACAAAGTTAAAGTTGCAAAAAGTGAAGTTTCCATTCCGCTGAAACTCCAATAATTAAATGGAGTTGTAAATAAAACAAGTATTGGAAAAATTAATGCAACATATTGCAAACAGTTATTATAATTTTTGAATGAAGAAAATATTTTCTTTGAAGTAATAAATATTGAAATTAAAAATGCAAATCCAAAAAATGCAGAAAGAAGTTTCGACAACTGTGTTAAATCAAAATTTAACTTTAATAATAAACCAGCTTGATAAATACCGCTTAATAAAATAACCCATAAAAAATTAGTATATCCTTCAACTTTTTCTCCGATATTGAATACCAAACCATTTCCATAAACAAAATTTTTCACATAACGCAATGAAGTGTAAGCATCATCTTGAATAAAATTTATTTTGTTGAAATGGTTTAAAAAAATGTATAAAACTATAACCCAGTAAAGTGAGAAAATGAAATATTTTCCTTTGAGTTTCAACGGGAAAAAGAGATTAAGATTTATGATTATTATGCAAATACTCTATTAGAAGAGATAATTTTTCTTTCATCTGTTTTCTATTAACAATAAAATCTATAAAACCATTTTCCAGCAAAAATTCCGAACGTTGAAAACCATCCGGCAAATCTTTTCCAATTGTTTGTTTGATAACACGTGGACCTGCAAAGCCAATTAAAGCTTTAGGTTCAGCAATAATAACATCGCCAAGCATAGCAAAACTAGCAGTTACACCACCGGTAGTTGGATCTGTCAAAACAGAAATGTAAGGTATTTTAGCATCTGCTAAACGAGCTAAGCGAGCACTTGTTTTAGCCATTTGCATTAATGAATAAGCACCTTCCATCATTCTTGCACCGCCACTTTGACTAATAATTATCATTGGAATTTTTTCTTCGTAAGCAACATCAATAGCACGAGAAATTTTTTCACCAACAACACTTCCCATACTGCCACCTATAAATCCAAAATCCATACATGCAAATGATACTTTTTTATTATTGATTTTTCCTGTGCCTGTTTTAACGGCATCATTTAAACCGGTTTTTTTAATGGTGGTTTTAATTCTTTCTGAATATTTTTTTGTATCAACAAATTCTAGTGGATCGGCAGATTTCATTTTTTTATCTAATTCTTTAAATGAACCATCATCAAATAAAAAGGAAATATATTCTTTACTTCCAATTCTAAAATGATAATTACATTTTGGACAGCACCAAAGATTTAATTCTAACTGCTTGTTGTAAATTATTTCTCCACAATCTTCGCACTTTTGCCATAAACCATC
>CAZVBT010000077.1:0-6328 GCA_964625385.1 uncultured Melioribacter sp.
GCATAAATAAGCAATGAATCATTATCGCAATCAATTTTAATATCTACAAGCTTCAAAAAGTTGCCAGATGTTTCACCTTTTGTCCATAATGAATTTTTTGTTCTACTAAAAAAAGTAACAAGATTTGTTTCTATGGTTTTGTTGAGCGCTTCTTTATTCATAAAGCCAAGCATTACAACTTTGTCAGTTGTTACATCAACAATTACTGCTGGAATTATGCCATTAAGTTTTTCGAAATTTAGTTTTTCAACATTAATCATAAACGAACCTCAATTTCATTTTGCAATAAAAATTTTTTTAATTCAATAATTTTAATTTCATCAAAGTGAAAAATACCAGCAGCAAGGCAAGCATCAACTTTAGCTATTTGAAATGCTTCAAGGAAATGGTTCATGTTTCCTGCACCACCACTTGCAATTACTGGAATTGAAACATTTTTTTGAACTTGACGAAGAAACTCGATATCGTAACCATTTCTTATCCCATCATGATCCATTGATGTTAAAAGAATTTCACCTGCGCCTAATTCTTCAACCGACTTGCACCAGTTCAATGCTTCAAGTTCTGTTTCTACTTTCCCACCATTAATAAATACTTTTTTTTGATCTTTAACTTTTTTTACATCAATTGCAGCAACAATAGCTTGATTTCCAAATTGTCTTGATGCTTCTGAAATTAATTTTGGATTTTTAACAATTGCAGAATTAAGTGATACTTTATCAGCCCCAGCTTTTAGCAATATTTCGATGTCATTTAATGAAGATATTCCTCCGCCAACTGTAAATGGAATTCGTATAACTTTTGCAACTTCTTCAACAAGCTGAATTAATGTTTTTCTTTTTTCTTCTGTTGCAGATATATCTAGAAAAACTAATTCATCAGCAAGTTCTTGGTAATATCTGTACGCTAATTGAACAGCATCACCAGCATCTTTTAGATTTATAAAATTTGTCCCTTTTACAACTTTACCATCCTTAACATCAAGACAAGGGATTATTCTTTTAGCTACCAATTTTAGAAAGCTCCTTTAAATTAATTTTATTTTCATAAATTGCTTTGCCAATAACTGTTGCATATATGTTTGTATTTTTTAATTTAACTACATCATTAATATTTGATATTCCGCCAGATGCAATAAAATTTAATGAGGGAAAATTTTTAATCAACTCTTCATACAAATTAAAATTAGGGCCAGTTAAAGTTCCATCTTTTGTAATATCCGTCGTGAGGAAATATTTAATTCCTAATGATGAACAATAACCTATATGTTGATCCACTTCAATTTTACTTTCCTCGAGCCAACCTTTGATTAATATTTTTTTATCTTTTGAATCAGTTGCAACAATTATTTTTTCAACTTCAGTTTCATTTATAATTTTTTCAAATTCCTTTTTGTTCGAAATTGAAATTGAACCGATGATAATTTTATCAACACCCAAATCGATTAATTCTTTAGCGGTTTCTGATTTTTTTATTCCACCACCAAATTGAATTTTCAAGTTTGTTTCTTTTTTAATTTGCTTAATTATTTCTTTTGTTGAAATTATTCCATTTATTGATGCTTCTAAATCAACAATGTGAATCAGATTAAAATTATTATCTGAAAATATTTTTGCATATTCAAGAGGTGAATTATCATAAAATTTTACTTCTTCAAATTTACCTTTGAATAAACGAGCAACTTTATTTTTATAAATATCTATCGCAGGTATAACTAACATTTTTCAATAAAATTTTTTAATAGTTTTATTCCAACCTCACCGGATTTTTCAGGGTGAAATTGAATTCCAAAAAAGTTATCTTTTTGAATCGCTGCAGTAAAATCAATTCCATAATTTGATGAGGCTATTGAAAATTCATTAATGGGCATATAATATGAATTTGCAAAATAGAAGTATGAATCATTTTCTATATTTTCAAACAAAATATTGTCTTTTAAAATTTTTACTTTGTTCCAACCCATTTGAGGAATTTTCAAAGATTGGCTTTCATATTTTTTACATGTTGTTGGAATAACACCCAGACAAGTTGTATTACCTTCTTCAGTTTTATCAGCAAGTAATTGCATCCCAAGACAAATACCAAGCAGCGGCTTTTTAGTAATTCTTAAAAGTGTAAAAAGATTATTAAGATGTAATTTCCTTATTGCAAAGGAAGCCTCGCCAACTCCAGGGAAAATAATTTTTTGTGATTTATTAATATCATTTTCACGTGATGTTACATTGTATACAACTTTCAATTCATCAAGAACATTTGTAACAGATTTAATATTACCAGCACCGTAATCAATAACAGCAATCATATTAATCCTTTTGTTGATGGTAAATTACCTTTGTTTCTTGTATCATATTTTAAAGCCATGTTTAATGCACGAGCAAAAGATTTAAACATTGCTTCAGCTTTGTGATGATCATTTTCGCCGGAACACTTTAAATGAATGTTTGCTTTTAAACTAGAAGATAAAGCTCTAAAAAATTCAACAAACAATTCAGTCGGAAATTCTCCAACTTTTTCTCTTTTGAATTTACATTTGAAAGATAAATAACTTCTTCCACCTAGATCTAACGCACAATATGAAAGTGATTCATCCATTGGTAATAAAAATCCATAACGTTCAATTCCTTTTTTATCACCGAGGGCAAGATTAATTGCTTCTCCAAGTGCAATTCCAACATCTTCTACAGTATGATGTTCATCTATATGAAGATCACCTTTTGCGGTTAAGTTCAAATCAATGTTTGAATGTTTTGCAATTTGCTCTAGCATGTGGTCAAAAAATCCAATGCCTGTCTTTATTTTAGATTTGCCAGATCCATCAAGATTAATTTTAATTTTTATATCTGTTTCTTTTGTTTTGCGTTGATGTAAAGCTGTTCTTTTCATTTTATTCCTTAAAATTTTTCAACTGATTTAAAAATTTATCATTCTCTTTTTTAGCTCCAATTGAAACTCTTAAATAACCAGCGAAATTAAATTGATTACTTCTATCACGAATAATTATTCCTTTACTTTCTAAATAAGAAAATATTTCTTTTGGTTTTTCAACTTTAAATGAAATAAAATTTGAATTACTTGGTAATACATTAATAATAAATGAAATGTTTTTCAATTCACTCTCAATCCTTTTTCTTTCTTCTATTATTTCGTTAACAAAATAATCATGCTTTGATTTATTGTTCAATGCTTTAAGAATAAAATCAGAGGTTAATTTGTTAATGTTGTATGGAGATTTAACTTTAAACAATAAATTTATGATTTCTTTATTAGCAACTGCATAGCCGCAACGAATGCCAGCTAATCCCCATGCTTTAGAAAAAGTTCTTGTAACTACAAGATTAGGAATTTGTGTAGCTTCTTTGATTAATCCATCATCATTTGCAAAATCAATATAAGCTTCATCAACAACCACAACTGAATTTACTGAATTTGCAAGCTTAACTATTTTCTCCTTCGAAAGTAAATTACCAGTTGGATTATTTGGTGAGCAAAGAAAAATAATTTTTGTCTTTTTACTAACTGAATTTTTTATTGAGTATAAATCAATATCATAATTTGAATCAAGAGGTACATTATTAACTTCAACATCATTAATATCGCAGCATACTTTATACATACCATAAGTTGGCTCACAAATTATTGCTTCATCTTCTCTTGGATTGCAAAAAATTTTAATCAATAATTCTATAATTTCATCTGATCCAACACCAAAGAATAAATTTTCTTTTGGAATTGCAATTAATTGAGATAAACTTTCTCTTATTTCATTTTGATTTGGATCCGGATAACGATTTAATTTTAATCCATCATATTCAACAACACTTCCAATAGAATTTTCATTTGCATCGAGTAAAATTCCACTCAAATGTGATTCTCTTGCAGAAGTGTATGGTTTTAGTTTTAAAATATTTTTTCTAACTAAGTTTTCAATATTCATTTTAATCTCACTTTTACTGCGTTTGCATGTGCAATTAAATTTTCTTCTTCAGCCATTTTAATTACAGTATTTGAAATATTTTTCAAACCTTTTTTTGTTAACGTTTGAAAAGAAATTGATTTCATAAAAGATAAAACATCAACACCACCTATAGTTTTGGCATAGCCATAAGTCGGTAATGAATGATTTGTTCCGCTTGCATAATCACCGATACTTTCAGGAGAAAAACTTCCTAAAAAAACAGAACCAGCATTTTTTATTTTATTAACAAGTGATTTGTAATTTTTAGTGTTTATTATTAAATGTTCAGGAGCGTAATTATTTGACAATTCAACTGCATCATTTAAATCATTTGCAATAAGAATAAAAGAATTTTTCAAACATGTTTCTGCAATTATTTTTCTTGGCAAAAATTTTAACTGAACTTTAATTTCATTTAAAACATTAGTTGCAAAATCAAAATCATTTGTTAATAAAATAACTTGTGAATCAGTTCCATGTTCTGCCTGAGATAATAAATCAGCTGCCACAAATTTCGGATTTGCAAATTTATCAGCAATAACAAGTACTTCACTTGGACCAGCAGGCATGTCAATCATACATCCATCATAATCTTTACTTACTATAGTTTTTGCAAGTGTTACATATTGATTGCCAGGACCAAAAATCTTATCAACTTTTTTTACTTTATCAGTTCCATAAGCAAGCATAGCAATTGAATGCGCACCTCCAACAGAATAAAATTCGTCGATACCTATTTTAACTGCTATGTATGCAAGAGCCGGATGGATTTCATTTTTGACAGGTGAACATACAACTATTCTTTTACAGCCAGCAATTTTTGCCGGAATTGACAACATCAACAAAGTTGAAAACAAAACAGCACTGCCACCGGGAATATATAAACCAACATTCTCAATTGGTAAATATTTCTTTTCGCAAATAATGCCATCCATAGTTTCAACATAAACTGAATTTGGAAATTGTTGCTTATGGAACATAAAAATATTTTCAGAAGCAGTATCAATTGAATTCTTAAGCTCTTTATTAATTTTTTCTGATTGTTCAATTAATTTAGTTTTTGATATTAAAATTGAATTGCTATTTAATCCATCATATTTTTTTGCATATTCAACAACTGATCGATGCCCGTTTTTTTTGACATCATTAATAATTTTAGTAACAACTTTATCAACGTTACTTTTCTGAGCCGGGCGTTTAAATAGCTCATTTAATTTTTTATCGCTTATTTTTTTTTGAATAAATATTCTCATAGTATCATATTCTCAATTGGTAATAATAAAATTCCGGAAGCTCCTGCATCTTTTAGATTTTTATAAATATTCCAAAATTCATCTGCAGGAATAACAGCATGAACAGCCACCATTGTTTCATCTGCCAATGGAACAACTGTTGGACTTTTTAATGATGGCACAATATTCTTAATTATTTCCAGAGATTTTTTTGGTGCATTCATCATTAAATATTTTGAAGTTTTAGCTTTGAGTGCTGAATCTATTCTAAAAAGAAAATCCAAAAGTATGCTATATTTCTCCTGATCCTGGTGTAAACTTTTATTCATTATTAATGCCGCTTGCGAATCGAAAACATCAAATGATTTTTTAAGTTTATTTAATTTCAATGTGTTGCCAGTTGAAACTAAATCGCATATAAAATCAGCAACACCAAGAGAAGGTGTAATTTCAACCGAGCCGCTGATTTCAATTATTTTAGCATTGATTTTATTTTTTTCTAAAAAATTTTTAAGAATATTGGGAAAAGATGTAGCAATTTTTTTCCCATTTAATTCCTGAATATCATTTAATGTTTTATTTTCCGGCAAAGCAAGAGCTAAACGACATTTTCCAAAACCAAGTTTTCTTAAAATTTCAACATCAGCTTTTTTTTCAAAGATGATATCTTCACCAACAATTCCAATATCGGCAACACCATCTTGAACATATTCAGGAATATCATCATCTCTTAAAAACAATATATCAAGTTCGTAATTTCTTGCAGATATAATTAGTCTTTCTGAATAATCTTCAATCTCTAAACCACAATTTTTAAGTAGTTGTAAAGATTTATCAGTCAACCTTCCTTTTTTTTGAATTGCAAGTTTTAAATTTCCATTTAACATAATAACTCCTTAAAACGAAAAAACCCCGACAATCGCCGGGGTCTTAAAATTTTTTATTTATAAAATGTATTTAAAGCTTACCGGCGTTCCTTGAGTGGAATATTATGATGCCAATGATGTAAGCTTTTATTTAGTTCCATTTTTTCCCTTAATTCCTGTTACAAAGCTATAAATTGATTTTAACAAATGCAAAATTTTTATACATAATAATAAATAATTATGCATTCCCATTTTTGATCATCAAAATTTTTGCA
>CAZVBT010000078.1:0-1500 GCA_964625385.1 uncultured Melioribacter sp.
AGAAAAAAGAAATTATAATATAACAAATGAATTATTAACTGAAAAAAAAATTGATGTTAAAAATACTGAAAATGAAAAAGTTAAAAGAAAAAGAAGAAAAAAAGAATAAAAATTTTTAAAAAAAACTTGTTTTTTTAAAAAAAAATTCGTATCTTTGTAAAAACTTTTGAAAATAAGATATATTTATTAATAGGAAAAAAAATAAAAACCATGAGAAATTTTGTAACGACATACCCTAAATATAAACAACCAGAGGGCGGAAAATTTGCTGGATTGGGTGTGCTGCGTTCTTGTTAAGAAAATGAAATTTGAAAACAAGTATAAAAAAATGAATGAAGCACCCAATCACAAAAAAATGATTGGGGTTTTTATTTGAAAAAAAGTTCTTTGACATATTGGGAAATTAAGAATAAATTCTGAAAGGTGCTTGAAACCTTGAGGGAAAGTATGCGTGAAATTGTGTGGGTGTTCATTGGGTAACAAACGCAAAGGCTTAAAAAAACATTGGGCCGAGGGAAGTGCTCGGACAGGCTTAATGATAGGAAATGCATGAGTATCGTATATAAGTACTGATAGTTAGTATGGTTCTGAGTAAACGGAGAAAAAATTTATTGTATAGCTCAGTGGCAGAGCGTGGGCAAAAGCATTTGCGTTAGGTATGCCCTAGTCACGGGTTCGAATCCCGTTATAGCCTAATAAAGATAAGAACCGTAGGACGTACGGGGGTAGCTTGGTAAATTTAGTTTAAATAGAAACTATTACCCAAGAATCCACAGGGCTTGCCCTGTGTGAGCGTCAAAGTAAGTACATTCTTCTTCGATAACGGGGTGTAGCGTAGTTGGCTATCGCGCTTGCTTTGGGAGCAAGAGACCGTGGGTTCGAGTCCCGCCACCCTGAAGTAATCAAAGTTAATCCGCCTTCACGTGGCGATTACTGAAAACAGGTTAAGCTGGCTAAGAGATTAACAATAAGTGGTTGGATTTTATCCTATATTTTTAGTAGTGTATTGTTTTATGTTCAGTAATTACCATTTCATTATTTCTATCAATTCGAATATATTCAATTTTTTTTAAACCAAATTCTTGTAAATGTTCAATAACCTCTTCAGTTGTGAATTTACTACAAGAGTAAATATCAAATTGAAATAAAGCTGGGATTTCCGCATCCCAAACATGCATGGATGCGTGCGATGTCGCCAATGTAACAGTTCCAGTAATTCCTTCATTGCCTGGTTCATTTACATAAACCGATGTGGGACCTGTCAAAACCACCATTCTAACTTTTTTAACTAACGATAATAACCATTCATCCAATGTTTTTGCATCCTTTGGTGGGTTTAAAAATTCCCCTTTACAGATGAGATGCAAATGATTAGGTATAAATTTTTCTTTCATTTCAATCTCTAGGTTTAAAGCATGTTATAATTTAAATATAAATATAAAAATTATTAAGGATTGCTTCAGCAAATTAAATTAGCCGAATTTTTACTTTGGAGAAAAA
>CAZVBT010000079.1:0-10601 GCA_964625385.1 uncultured Melioribacter sp.
TTTAGAACCAATTTTTGAAAATCTTCTGGTTATTTTATTTAATCTGCTTAAGTCATTTTCAATTTCTTCAGCGGTATCTAAAACTTTATCGGGGTTATTGTAGTTTAATTTCAAAATTTCATTCCAGCCCATTAAACTTGAAATAGGTGTTCCAAGTTGATGAGCAGTTTCTTTCGACATTCCAACCCAAATATTAGTTTGTTCACTTTTTTTAATATAACTAAAACTCAAATATGAAATTAGAATAAATAAAATTGCAAAAAATATTTGCAGATATGGGTAATATTTTAATCTGTCAATTATTTCAGAATCTCCATAATATATTTTCTGAAGAACTACCCCTTCTTTTGTTGTTACAAGTATAGGTTGGTGATACTTTGCTAAATTTTTTACTTTTTCTTGTAATAGAAATTTTACTTGTTGCTTAGTAAGATTGGAATCTATTGAGATATTTTTATAACCAAACCCAACTTCTGTGGAAATAATTTTATCATTTCTATCAGTGAGAATTAACGGGAAATCAATTCGATTAATAATATTATTAAAAATAAAATTCAAGTCACCTGTTTCAGCATTAGGATTAGCTGCATATTCTAAACCACTTGCAAAAAGTTGAACTATTTCTTTTTCTCGTTGTTGAAGTTTTTCAACTATATTCTTTGTATAGTATAAAGTGGAAAAAGCGATTAATGCTCCTAAAATAACAAGGGAAAGTTTTATTTTTAAAGAAGAAATAGTAAATGCAAAATTCATTTAATTTTCTATTTGTATTGTTTGTTCTCTTTTAGGCCCAACTGATACAATGCTAATTCTAAAGCCGCTTTGATTTTCAATAAATTCTAAATATTCTTTAGCCTTAGTAGGTAAACTTTCATAATTTTTTATAGCCGAAATATCTTCGTTCCAACCATCAAGAGTTTCATAAATTGGTGTTGATTTTTCAAGTTCATCAATGCTTGAAGGGAAGTATTTTAGCTTTTTACCATTTATTTCATAGCCTACACAAACATTAATTTTATCAAAGTTACTAAGAACATCTAATTTTGTTATTGCAGCTTTTGTTATTCCATTTATCATTGATGAATAGTTGACAAGGAATGCATCATACCAGCCACATCTTCTTGGTCTTCCTGTTGTTGCTCCAAATTCAAACCCAATTTTTCTTAACTTTTCTCCAGTTTCATCATTTAATTCTGTTGGAAATGGACCTAAACCAACTCTTGTAGTATAAGCTTTTACTATTCCAATAACATCATCAATTTTGGTTGGTGGAATGCCAGTACCAGTGCAAGCTCCCCCAGATGTTGGATTTGATGATGTAACAAATGGATAAGTTCCATGATCAATATCCAGCAGGGCACCTTGTGCACCTTCAAGTAAAATTAATTTACCTTCTTTTATTGAGTTATTTAAAAATGTTGTGGTATCAGTTATGTATTTATCAATTTGATCGTCAAAATTTAAATATGCTTCAACTATTTCATCCACATTCAATTCATTTTGGTTATAAATTTTTTTTAGCAAATTATTTTTTTCGCTTATGTTGCATTTAATTTTTTCAGTAAGGACTTTTCTATCAAGTAAATCAACTATTCTTATACCAGTTCGTGCATATTTATCAATATAACAAGGACCGATACCTCTTCCTGTTGTTCCAATTTTAGATGAACCGCTTTCATTTAATGAATCTATTATTTTGTGGTAGGGCATTATTAAATGTGCTTTATGACTAATCAATAATCTATCATTAATTTTTATACCAAGATTTTCTAACATTTTAATTTCTTCAAGAAGAGCTTGCGGGTCAATAACAACACCATTTCCAATAACACAAGTTACACCTTCTCTTAATATCCCTGAAGGAATTAAATGAAGAATAAATTTTTTATCACCAATTTCGACAGTATGACCTGCATTGGCACCACCTTGATAGCGTGCAACAATTTGAAAATTTTCACTTAATAGGTCGACTATTTTTCCTTTTCCTTCGTCGCCCCATTGGCTTCCTACAATTACGCTTACACTCATGGAATTTCCTAAAATGATTTGCAAAAAAAACTCCGGTTGCACCGGAGTTAAAATAAATTTTATTAAACTATTTAATTCTTAAAACTATTAATTGCTTCTTCAACTGATGAGTAATTTTCAAAAATTGTTATAAGTTTTGTAATAACCAAAAGACTTTCAATTTTTTCAGTAGCACCAGCTAATTTAAATGAACCGCCACCATTTTTTATAGTTGTATAACCACTAATTAACATACCTAAGCCAGAGCTATTCATAAAAGTTGTTTCAGATAAATCAATAACAACATTTTTTTTGTTTTCATCAATTAGTTTGTGTAGCAAATCGCTGAATTCCTGAGTTTCTTGACCCCCCATAATGTTTCCAGATAGAGTAATTACTACTGCACTGTACTTTTCTTCATACTTAATTTTCATTTTATCTCCTTAATGTATTTATAATGATTGAATTTCAATTGATTGGTTTGTTATTAGTAATAATTTATTTATAAATATTTATATTGCTTATCAAAGTTATTCAAAGTAAGATTAAAAAAAAAGTAATAAATCGAATTAATTAAATATTTTTTAAAACTATTAAAATCTGAAGACGTCTAAAAAATGGAATTTAAAAAAAACAATGATAATTTTGACTTCAATGAAAATATTGACGATCGTGAAGAAGATTTTGATTTAATTAAAAGATTTATAAAAGGTGATCAAACTACTTTTAGAATTTTATTAATTAAACACAAAGATAAAGTAAGAAATCTTGTTTATTTAACTTTAGGTAATGTTGATTATGTAGATGATATTTCTCAGGATGTTTTTATAAGTGTTTATCACAAATTAAATGAATTTCGCTTTGAATCAAAGTTTACAACTTGGCTTTATAGGATTACGATTAACAAATGCAAAGATTATTTAAGAAAGAAAAAAGTAAGAAGTATTTTTGTTTCAATAGAAGATAATGATCGAAATTATGGGACTAAATCTATTTCAGAAAATATTGATATACCAAATTTAGTAAAAAGTGCTATTGAAAAATTACCCGAGAAATTGCGAATTCCACTTATAATGAGAGATATTGAAGGATATAGTTATAAAGAAATTGCAGATGATCTTGGGACAGAAGTTGGTACAATTAAATCGAGGATTTTTAGAGCAAGAGAAACATTGAAAATAATTTTAGAACCATATCAAAAAGAACTTTGAATTTAATATGATCAAAATTTTATTAAATAATTATAAAAAATATTTATTCTTTTTGTTCTTGCTGGTTCTAAGTATTGTTTTAATGATTAATTTCAAGAATAAAAAAAATATTGTGAATTTTTATGGTGATGCTAAAAGTAAAATTGTCTCTTTAATTAAAAATCTAAAACCAATTTATGCTAAAACGAATCTTTCTAATGAGGACATTTTTAATTTTGCATTTTACAGAACCTTACCACTTGATAAAGAAAATAATAAAGTATTATTAATTAACAACGTTAATAGTGAAGATATTATTGAGATTAAAAATTTACCAATCAATAAAACGGAAAACTTAAGTTCATTTCTTAATTTCATTTCTTCCAATGATAATGATAAACAAAAGGTAGATTCATTATTGAATTATTACAAATCAGATATTTATCAAAATATTTTTATTGGTGATGAATCTTATGCAGTTAATCCTAATATTCTTTTAATAAGAGAGAATTTAATTTCAGATTTATTATCAGTTACATATAAAATAAATCAATCAAAAGCTAAAGTATTTTTTCCAATTAATAGTTTTGAAAGTTTAATTAAACACAATTACGCAAATGAAATAAAGAACAAGATGGAATTTCTTCTTATAACAAAAGATTCAGTTTATTCGACAAGGTTTTCATTTGATAAAAAGAAACTAGAAAAACAAATAATGGAAATTGATAATGATGCTTTGAACTTAGTAAGTGAAATTGATAGACCATTTACTAAAATAAAATTAGACCATGATGGAAAAATTCAAGTTCAAAATATTAATCACTTTAAATTAGAAGATAATGATGTAAAAATTATATTAAATAAAGTACTAATTAAAAAAAATATTAATGATAGCATAAGAAAAGTTATTGATGAAAATGTTACAAAAAAAGTTCGATTATTTGCTAAGCAAAAAGCCAATGTAAAGATAAATTCAACTGAAGACTTAATACAATTTTCTAATCCAAATGAAGTTGGAAATGCTACATTGAAATTAGTACGTGAATTGAATATTGCACATATAGTTAGTGAAGCATTGAAGAGAGATTCAGTTCATATGAATTTTGTTGATGATTCCATTATGATTGACAAGATGCATGTTGATATTAAAAAGACAAATAAAAAACTTAAAAAATTCAATTTAGATACTATTAGAATTAATTAATGAAAAAATATTTTAATTACTTCAATACCAATAATTTTGAATACGTTGTTGCAATTTCCACTATTCTTTTCTTGTTTAATCTTATTTATCCATATCATAATTCAGGAGTATTATTCTTAATTAATGAAGCAATAGTTTTTGTAGTGTTCTTAATGCTTTTTAAAAATTTAACTCATCAACTTTTGAATAAATCATCTGTGCCTTTAACATTAATTCTTAATTCCGGAATATTAGCAACTATATTACTTTTTATTTTATCATTAACAAACTCTGGTTACTCATTAAATAGTGATGGAACAATTTCTTTTAATTTTTTTAATTCTCTTTTATCTGTAATTGTAATATTTATTTTAATCGGCTCAATTGTTTTTATATTTTCAACATTCAAGGTGCTTTCTTTTATACGTCAAAAGAAAGATATTTCAACTTACTATGATACAATGCTTTTCTTTATAGCATTAAGTTTTTTATCGAACATGCTTTTGTTTTTTGATTCAACATTAGATTTTCCACGTGATTCATTTTTTATTATTTCTATTTTGTTAATCTTAATTAATTCCTTTCGGGTTGCCTGGATTGCATTCTTAAATAAAAAACAAAAAAAATATTTACTAATTGTTTCAGTTGTATTAATTGTAATTTATAGTGTAACTTTTTCTTTACTGATGGATTCAAATGTTGTAAAAAAAATTATTTATACATTTTCACCCGGAATGCATACCTTATTTAGTTTAGTAATGATATATGGAGCAATATATTTTATAGTAATATTTTTCACAACATTATTTCATTTACCCACCGCAGAAGTTTTTGATAAAAAAGTACAACAAGTATCTTCATTAATGGATATTACAAAATTAATAACTCAGGTTTTCGACTTTAAAGAATTAGCAGACACGATTACAGAAATGACAACTGAAATATGTAATTCCGATGCAGCATGGTTAGTAACTAAAGAAAAAGATAAAATAATTTTGAACTCGGTATATAAAATTGGTTTTGTTGACGCAGATAAAATAAGCAATACACTTCTTGGTTTAAATAATATCGAAGAAATATTTATTTATAACAATAATGGAAATAAAAATTCTATTTCTTTCTTTGAACAAAATTACAAGTCAATTGCGATTGCACCATTAAAAGTTTATGATAAAATTTATGGATACTTATTCACTGCCAGAATAAAAGAAAATTATTTTGAAGAAGATGAGATTAAATCTGTTGAAACATTTGCGAATTATGCAGCTGTGGCTTTAGAAAATGCGATGCTTATTAAACAGTCAATTGAAAAGGAAAGGTTAGAAAAAGAATTAGATGTTGCTCGTGATATTCAAAGGAAAATTTTACCATTAAAAACACCTACAATTAAAAATCTTGAAATAACTGCATTGTTTGTTCCTGCATTTGAAGTTGGTGGTGATTACTACGATTTTTTTAATATAGGAAATAATAAACTTGGATTTGTTATTGCAGATGTATCAGGTAAAGGAATTTCAGCTGCTTTTATTATGGCAGAAGTTGAAGGTATTTTTGAATCTTTATCTAATTTAATTTATTCCCCAAAAGAAATTCTGACAAAAGTTAATGAAATATTGTACAAAAATTTAGAGAGAAAAAGTTTTGTAACTGCTATTTATGGAATAATTGATATTGAAACAAGAAAGGTAACTTTTTCAAGAGCAGGACATACTCCTTTATTACATTTAAATAAAAATAAAATTTCACAACTTAAACCTAAAGGAATTGGTTTAGGTTTAGACATAAGTGAAAAATTTTCTAATTCTCTTGAAGAAATGGAATTTTATTTAGATAATGATGATATTTTGATGTGTTATTCTGACGGTATTACTGAAGCCAAAAATGCTAACTATGAAGACTATGGTTGTCAAAGATTAGAAGAGGTATTAAAATTAAATTCAGAAAAAAGTACTGATGTAATTGCGAATGAAATTATGAAAGAAATTAGTCTTTTTACAAAAGATAAATCTCAACATGATGATATAACATTAGTAATATTTAAATGGAAAAATAATTAGAAAACGGAGCAATGAATGGCAAATTTCAATGTAAACTTACGGAATAAAGAATCTGTAAGTGTAATTGATGTAAAAGGATATCTCGATGCTCACACAGCCCCTGAATTGGAAAATGTTTTTAATAAGCTGATTGATGAAAAACAATATAAAGTTGTTGTGAACTTCGATGATTTGAAATACATAAGTAGTGCCGGACTTGGTGTTTTTATGGCTTATATAGAAACTATGAGAGAGAATAAAGGTGATATTAAATTTTCTAACATGAAAGAAAATGTTTACAATATTTTTGATCTTTTAGGGTTTCCATTATTGTATGAATTCTTTAAAGATGAAGAAGACGCAATTAAAAAATTTTTGGAATCTTAAATTTTGAACACATTAGATAATATATTAAAAAAAGAAATAGCTATTAAAAGTAAAACCGAAAATCTCACAGATGTAAGAGAATTTACAGAAAGTTTTGCTCGTCAAGTTGGTTTTTCTGATGATATTATTAATAAAATAATTCTTGCTGTTGATGAAGCATGCACTAATATTATTAAACACGCCTATAAAAATTCTCCTGAAGGTGATATTTTAATTTCTTTTTCATTTGAAAAGAATAAATTATCAATTTCAATTTTAGATAATGGTAATCATTTTGAACCGAATAAAATTCCAGAGCCGGATATAAAAGAATTTTATAAGCAAAAAAAATCGGGTGGACTTGGAATGTATTTGATGAAAAAATTAATGGATGAGGTTATATATACAACCTCTTCAGGAAAATTTAATCAGGTAACGTTAGTTAAATATCTTTCTTAAAATGTCATCATATCAAAATAACTCTGCATTAAGAAATTTTTCTGCACTTGTTGACTTCAGCAACTTAATAAATTCTAGTTTGGATTTAAGTTTTACTCTTAATAATATTCTTTTGACATGTTTTGGTAAATTTCATACAACAAAAGGAATAATAGCTTTACTTAATGAAGAAAATAAATTTGTTGTAAAAGCTTCAAAAGGAATAAATCAAAAAATTATAGATCAATTTCCCACAATTTTTTCATTCAACTATGATATAGATCATAAGTTTTCTGAATATTTAACAGAAAATAAATTTTATGTTTATCAAGAAATTAAATCCATTGAAGGATTAAAAGGATTAATACTTCTAGGTAAAAAATATACAAATCAAGAGTATGATAAAGAGGATATAAACTTTTTAAAAACTATACTTAATGTTGGTGCAACAGCAATTGAAAATTCTTTGTTTGTTGATAAGCTTAAAAAAATAAATCGCAAATTGGATTCTAAAGTAAATCAACTTAGTTCACTTTTTGATTTGAGCAAAGAATTCAGCGGATTATTAAAAACAGAACAAATTGCTAAACTTTTGGTTTTGTCGCTCATGGGGCAAATGCTCGTTTCAAAATATTCAATTATTATATATGAAAATGATAAACTAATTTTTTTAGAAAATAATTTTGAAAAAGACACCTTATTAAAAATATTCAATGAAACTAATATTAAAAAAATTGAAAGAGCATTAATAAAAAAAGAAATGATAAATTCATTTAATGATTTAGTAAATCTTGGTGCAGAATTAATTATTCCTATGCAATTAAAAGGAGAAACAAAAGGATTAATTATTCTTGGTAAAAGAAAAAATAATTTAGAATATAATGACTCCGACATTGAATTTATAGCTTCTTTAGGAAGTCTTGCAATTATTTCAATTGAAAATGCAAGACTATTTAACGAAACATTAGAAAAACAAAAGCTTGAAAAAGATTTAGAAATTGCACGTAACATCCAAAAAAAATTATTACCACAAAAAATTCCATCCTCAAATATTTTTGAAATTGTTGCGTTCAATAAGAGTGCAAAAATGGTTGGCGGCGACTACTATGATATAATTAAAATAAGTGATAACAAAATACTTTTTGCAATTGCAGATGTTTCAGGTAAAGGTGTTCCGGCGGCTTTGTTAATGGCAAATATTCAGGCTTTCTTAAAAACAATTACAAAAATGAATTTACCACTTGCCGAAGCAACAAATCTTTTAAATGATTTAGTTGCAGAAAATACTTCGAATGGAAGTTTTATAACATTCTTTTGGGGTATTATTGATGAAAATGATAAAACTCTTTCTTACGTTAATGCGGGGCATAATCCTCCTTTACTAATTCGTAAAAATGAAATTATAAAACTGAAAAAAGGTGGAATGATTTTAGGAGTTATGCAAACAATTGTACCATATCAATCAGAAACAATAGAGTTGAAGGAAAATGATTTTATTGTCTTGTTTACTGATGGTATTACAGAAGCAATGAATAAGAACTGGGAAGAATTTAGTGATGAGAGATTAGAAAAGATTGTTTTCGAGAATAATTCACTCTCTGCAAAAAATTTACTTTTGAAGATTCAAGATGAAATTAACACCTTTACAAGTGGAGCTGAACAATCTGACGATATAACTGCACTAATAACTAAAGTTATAAAATAAAAAACCCCGAATAAGATCGGGGTTCTTATAAATTATTTTATGAAATAAAAATCAGAAAGTTACTTTACTATTTGTTCTGTTTGCATATTCAAGAACAAATGCACTCGCAACAAACACAGAAGAGTAAGTTCCGGTTATCATACCAATAAATAAAGCGAATGCAAATCCCTTTAAAACCTCACCACCAAAAATTAAGAGAACTATAATAGTAATTAAAGTTGTAAAAACGGTTATTAAAGTTCTACTTAACGTTTTGTTAATCGCAAGGTTAATATTCTCCTCAAGTGGTAAAGTTTTATGAATTTTAATTTGTTCACGTACGCGGTCAAAAACAATAACAGTGTCATTAATGGAGTATCCGACAAGTGTCAAAAAAGCAGCCACCACCGAAATTGAAATTTCCAAATTTAAGCCGGGAATAACACCATAGAGTATAACAAACACACCTAAAGTAATCAGCACATCATGGAAAAGAGCAATTACCGCACCTAAAGCAAAAGCAAATTTAAAACGAAATGCTAAGTAAATTAATATGACAATAAGTGAAAGTACAACCGCAATTACTGCATCACGTTTTAACTCACTGCCAACTTTAGGACCAACTTTGTCTTCTTTTAGCACAGTGAATTTATTATCCTTAATTTTTTCAGATAGATTTTCTTTAATCCAATCGGAAATACCAAATTTTACTACAATACCGTTTTTGGAAATTTCTTCGGAAGTTTTGGTTGAATTAAAACCATGCTCAAATAATTTATTTGTAACAGCTTCAGCCGTAGAATCATTAGAGAAAGCATATGTCAAGTAATTAGGTGTGCTTTCAAGTTCTTGTTTTTCAATACCTGAAAAATTATCATTAATTATTTTTTCAATTCTTGATTTAACAACCGGTAAAACATTTTGAGGAATTTCTTGCAGAGTAGTTCTTATTAAAACTCCTGTTGAACCACCAAAAGTTTTAACTTCAACTTCTCCCAAGCCAATTTTATTAACAACATTTCTTAAATAAGAAATATCAACCGGCTTTTCAAATTGAATTGCAACTTCGGAACCTCCTTTAAAGTCAATTCCAAATTCCAATCCTTTAATCAAGATGCTTAACAGACCTATGAGCAAAATAAAACCAGAGACAAAATAAAAGTATGTTCTTTTGCCCATGAAATCGATATTTATATTTTCAAAAAGTCGCATCTATTTTTAGTCTCCTTAATTAACCAACATTAATTTTATAGCCTTTAAGATTCATAAAATCCATTAATAATCTTACAATTATTAATTGAGAAAATAAACTTGTTACAATTCCTATCATTAACGTCAGAGCAAAACCTTGAATAGGTCCACTACCAAATTGATAAAGAATAATTCCAGTAAAAAATGTAGTAATGTTAGAGTCAAAAATTGCTGAATAAGAATTTTTGAAGCCCATTTCTACAGCAGCCTTCATTGTTTTTCCGGTTTTAAGTTCTTCTCTTATTCTCTCGAAAATGATAACATTTGCATCAACTGCCATACCCATTGTTAAAACAATACCTGCAATACCAGGTAGAGTTAATGTACCGTGAAAACCAGCCAAAATACCAAGGATTAAAAGTATTGTTGTAAATAATGCAAAATCGGCAAAACTACCAGCTGTTTTGTAGTAGAAGATCATGAAGATAGCAACTAAAAGATAACCA
>CAZVBT010000080.1:0-8927 GCA_964625385.1 uncultured Melioribacter sp.
TGTAAACTGTCGCAATAATCAAAAAGATTATTGGAATGAAAATGATGTATCTAATTGCTTTCATAATTTGATTTTAGTCGTTTGTAATTATTGAAATCTGTCCGTTACTGTGTCGTTGTCGTCTTACCATTGCCGCTAACGGTTTGCGGCTTGGCGTAGTGGCGGATTTTTAGCACAAAAGTTCAATCGAAGAGCTGCACTTGAACCTAACACAAAACTGTCATACGAAGCACTGAACCCGCCATTACGCCAAACCGCTGTTAGCACCAGTTGTTCTTGTCCACCAGTCGAAGTTGTCTGAAATTATTATTTCGTTTTTCTCCAAATGATGTGTCGTTTTCATTGGTATTGTTCGGAATGCTAAATGGTATTTGTTTGCCAATGCTCTGATTTCTTCTGTGTCGTCATAAGTCAACATAAACTTTCCTTGAATTTTAGATGTCAAATAAAACAGTTGTTCGTGGTCTATGTCGTAATATGTGTAAAGCCGCTTGCCTGCGATAGTGTAAGGCGGATCTATGAAAAAATAAGCGTTTTTATTGTCGCTATTTTGCTCAATTACTTTGAAAGCGTCTGTCTGGAGGAATTGAATTTTATGTTTGATGAAATTAATTGCTCTAATTCTGTCGGCAAGTGTTTTTGCATACCATCTCGAAGCAATGCCTTTTCCATTTTCACCGTTTTTGAGCATTCCAGAACCTTTGGCAATAATACCACCGTGAAAAACTCTGTTTTTAAGAATGGTGCAAAAGGCAACGTCTTTAATTTCTTTGTTTGGATTACTAAGTTCCTTGTTTACGTTTTCGTGTGATAGTTCAAAGTTTAAAATTCTTTCAGCAAGCCATTCATTTTTGCCGTTAAGAATTATTTCCCAAACTGCTGCAACTTCTTCGTCCAACTCAACCATTGTGATGTGGTCAGCAAGATTTTCAAATGCCGCTGTCAAGCTAACTATACCACCACCAGCAAACGGTTCAATTAAATTCTTTTTGTTGTTGTCTTGACGAAGCCATTCTCTAACAGTCGGGATTAACCAAGTCTTTCCACCGGGGTAACGAAAGGGGCTTCTTTGCGGAACAGATGCAACATTAACAACCTGATTTTGTTGCTTTTTAACTGTTGCATTTTCGAATATGGTTAGTTGTTCACCCATTTTAACTGCTGATTATATCGGTTAAACTTGGTGTGTCAGGCGAATTGCCTTCTAATCTTTCATCAAGCCTATCTTGAAGAATATTGATAAAATCTTCAAGTTTTCCAGGTTCAGGAGTTGTAACCCTAAATAAAGCGGCTTCAAATTCTGTATAAACTGTTTCAACCAAAGTCAAGTTGTATTGCTTGGTTTCCTTATCAAGAACTAAGTCATATAAAAACCAAGCAATGTCCGCTTTCTCTTTACTGACCGTTGGTAGTTTTGGTAAAGTGTCAAAGAAAGATTTTTGTAAGGCAACTGTTTGTTTCTTTTTCCAAGTTTGGAAAATCCCGCCTTTGTATAGCATTTGTGGGATTAATCGTTTCCTTGAAGATGAAAGATAGTCGGGCTTTGGTGAATTGTATCCTGTTGTCCAAGAAAATTTGCTTGTCGGTTTGTTTATGTAGCTGTCAAATGGATTACGAAGATTACCAGAAATATAAACGCCCTGAACTTCAAGAGAAGCAAAATCAATGAGTTGTCCTTTGTCGTTATAGGCAACTAAAACATAGTCTATGTTTCCAGCCGATTGCCCGTTCTTGTCAAGTAGTTTAATTTCAGAAAGTGAAGTCCACTTAGTTTTTTCGTCAAAAGCAAATTTTGCAGCATTTTCTATTATCAACCATTCTTCCCGAAATCTTGTCGGGCAAGTAATTACAGGATTGTCATTATGAAACACACTGCAAACACCTAATGGGTCGTTTGCTTTGTCCTTTGTGCAATTTGGAACCTTGTTGTTAAATGGGCACAGCTTCTTTTCACGGTAACGTTTCGCTTTGGCCGTCTCATTTATAATTGGGAAGCCAAAAACTTCCGCTAAAGGATTATTATTTTTTTTGTCTGTCGCCATAGGGCAAATTTACAAAATATTTCTATCGGCCGATAGGTTTTTGTCCACCGTTTGATGATAGTCGGCTGTCTTTTTACAATTGGTGCTAACGGTTCGGGGCTTTGCGTTCGGGCGGGTTACAAAGTACAAAGTTCTAATTTATTACCAAAGTTCATTAAAAGCACAAAGCTTCAAGTTTAGACATCAGCCCGCCTGACGCAAAACCCGTGTTAGGCAACGTTCTTTTTAATTTCTTCTCGTATTTTGTTATAATTACTGTTCTTCGGAGCGAAGTTCATTCCATAGTCAATAATTCTTCCGGGATAACCACGATACTTCGGAAGTATTTTTGTAGTCAGATCATATCCTAAGGAATTATTAGTTCCCTGAATAGTTTTAAGGATGAAATCTTTTGCAGCACCAACTACCAAGTCCGCAAATTGTAAAACACCTGAATGTGTCGATTTTGCGAAATATAAACTATCATTAAAACCTAAATTCATTAATGGACCAGAGTGAAAAGGTACACCGCTTGATGATACTCCTAGGTTATAGGCTCTAAAATACTCACGATTAAATGGTTTAGGATTGCTACTATCTGGCCAATCTAAGATTATTTCAAAATTGTCTCTAAATGGTAAATCTCTCGCAAACAGTCCAATTCTCATTAAAGCTTGTGTAAATGTTATTCCTGTCAGTTGTTCTTTAATTTGTTTCAAAGGGATTTGGGAAGGATATCTTTCAGTACAAGCTAAAACTACTTTGTAATCAATGTCCAATGACCGCTCAAAAATTTCAGTCCGCCATTCGTACGACTTTTGCTTTAGTAATTCATAGTCTTTTTGTCTATTCCACTCTGCGTAAACGTTTTCAAGGTCTTTGAAATTCCACTTAATTGGCAAGGTCGGATAGGTGTATTTGTTTTTAATTTCTCTTAAAAGTGTCTCAATTTGTTTCTCAGATTTATTATCAACAATAACGCCACCAAAAACCAACACATTGGGTTTTCCTTTTTCTGTGCTCATTTCTGAATTGTCAGCGTACCACTTTAGCATTATTGTCGTATTTTGAGAATGTTGCCTAACTTGTTTATATGTCTCACACAATCAGATATATACATACAGAATCAAATGTATATGTCTCATAAAAGTGAGTGTTTATCTGTTCAAAGTTAATAAAAAAAATCTATAAATCATCAAAGGGAGATTTAATATTCTGTAAACTTTTAGTCGAAACATGCGTATAAATTTCTGTTGTTTTGCTGCTCTTGTGTCCCAGCAATTCTTGTATATATCTTAAGTCAGTTCCTGCTTCCAGCAAATGAGTTGCATAGCTATGTCTTAACCAATGAAGAGTTACCGGCTTTTTAATTTTTGCTTTTTCCAATGCTTGCTTAAGAACATTCTGTAAACTTTTTTCGCTGTATTGCTCTCCGGCATTTTGCCCCTCAAATAACCAAATCTCTGGGCGGTACATTTTATAATATTCACGAAGCATTTCGATAATTTTTTCTGATATTGGTACTACTCTGTCTTTCCTTCCTTTTGCCTGTTTAACAATTAATAAACCCCGTTTGCTTTCAACGTTATTTGGTTTTAATTGGAGTAACTCACTTCTCCGCAAACCACAGGCATAAATTAAACTGAGCATCGTTTTATGTTTAATATTATTATGCGCATTTAGAATCAGTTTAATCTCTTCTTTACTTAAGACATTTGGCAGCAATTTAGGTCTTTTAGGTCTGTGTATTTGTTCGGTTTCAATATTTACGTTTTTAATTGTCTTAAAATATAATTTAATAGAATTTACAATTTGGTTCTGATAAGATGCTGAAAAATTATTTTTTAAAATATACTCATTGTTAAAAAATATAACATCATCATTAGTTATTTCTGTTATGGGTTTCCTTTTATAAAACATCAGAAAAGTTTTTAATGCTTCTGTGTAAGTTTTTATTGTGTTTTTGCTGTAGCGTTTTGATTGCAGCCAAAATTTGAATTTATCAATTTCTGACATTACAGGCAGTTCCAAGAATTCAGATTCTAAATTAAATATTTTTCTATTTTCAGGTGTATCCGGAAGATGCCACGCTTTAAGTGAATTACTCCATTTGGCTCCAGGCTGCTTTTTAATTCTGTTGTTCCAATCATTGTTTTTCTCAAAAAAAACTGCAATGCGATTTTCATTTTTATATTTAATAATTTTTGCTTTCCAATGCATAATAAATGTTCTAACTAACCTAATGTTATATCTAAATATGGATGATTTTTCTTAATTCCTCAGTTTTCAGACACAAAGATTGTAGAGAATAAAAATTTTATGGTTTTGGTTATAATTAAAAAATAATAGATGAAAATTTTATTAAACAACGTGAGTCCGTAAATCCCATCACACTCCAAACTGTCTTAGATGATGATCGAGATGTAAAAAAGCGAGTCTGCCGTATTGCCAATGAGTCATTTTTCCGAATGCTGGATGGATTACAATTTTATTGGTCTTAAAACTTTCGTCAAAATTTTTGATTAAATCAATCAGCGGTTTTTTATCACTTTCAAAATCAGTCGGTGGTGTTCCGCTTTTACCTTGTTTGAGTTCTCTCACAGTTTGAACTTTTCCTTTTGGTGTTTTAACGAAAGTAAGTATCAACCATTTGAGAAAAGTAGTCATCATAAAATTTCCAATAAACTTTGATTGCTTAGTTCCGTTTGCAAGCCGGAGCTGATCAGCACAATGACACAACATTTCTCCCGCATTCATTTTTCCCCAATTAGCCGGCGAATTTCTTTGCAGTTTATCAATGCGTCTGCAGATTTCATTTTTGATTGAATTGCTTTTTATGTTTTTCATTAATGGTTTCTTTCAGATGGGATAGATTAGATTTTTTAAAGCTTCGCCACGTGAGTTACATAAATGCCGTAAGGGAAATTTATAAGTAGTAAGTTTTATATTTTTTTAGTAACCAAAGAAAAACTAAACACAAATTTTATAAAAATCAAACAATTAAGAAAGCTTTAATCTCAAAAAAAATATAACGCCGACTGAGCGGACTTTCCTGGCGATAAATATGTTTTTGCAATTTTCAAATCGCAATTGATGTTATATGTCTTCACCAACAAAGTTTAGTTTGAAATTAATTATTTCAGGGCGGCTGCCTGTTCTAATTGGTGGGCCCCAACCTCCGACACCACAAGAAACATAGTAATGCGTGTTTCCTATAACACGGTAACCCCAAGCACTTTCATAAACTTTTTCTACAATATAATTAAATGGCCAAAGTTGACCGTTATGGGTGTGTCCACTTAATTGTAAATCAATACCATTTTGTTGTGCATCTTCTAACTTAAATGGTTGGTGGTCCATCATTATTAATGGTAATGATTTATTTTTGCCTTTTAATATGTCTGAAAGTTTTTTCCTTTCTTTACCAGCAAATTGTTTAATAGCTATATCTTCTCTTCCAATAACGTAAAATGAATTATCAATTTTAACAGCTTCATCACGAATAATATTAATATTATACTTCTTTAAATATTCAACTGCGGGCTCAACACCGCCAATATATTCATGATTTCCAGTGATACCATAAACACCATATTTTGCTTTCAAACGAAGAAGGTGTTCTCCAACATCATATTTAATGACTGGAGCTAAATCTTCATCAATAATATCGCCAGCAAGTAAAATTATATCTGGATTAAAAGAATTAATTTTTTCTGCAACATCATACATAAAACCATAGCTGTTTATTGTCCCGAGATGTAAATCTGAAGCCATAACAATATTTAATGATTTTAATTCACCAGCATTTTTTTTGATTTTGATATTATACTTTTTAGTAACAATCATGTTTTTGTTTATGAAACCAGCAGCAACAATTATTATTGTCAACAACACTACTGATAAAGCGATAATCCTTTTTGTTTTATTAATATCTTTAGTCAAAAAGGATGGTATAAAATGAATAAAATGTTCTATCAAACGAATAAAATCAATTATCAATAATTGAAGGAAAAGATAAATCATAAAAGCAAGCCAAAAAGAACCAATATAAATAAGAACTACGCTTATTGGTGAAACCCAAATATTTTCAAATAATCTTCCTGCAACATAAGACATAGCAAGAAAAATTATTACTATCAAATACCATGTTTTATATTCATTTGGGACAATAGATAAACCACGACGAATTATGTAATAGTTTATTAATCCATAAACTAAAAAAACGATACTAAAAAAGATTACCATTTGAGATATTTTCATTTTTTAATTTCATATTTATAAGAATTTAGTAATTAAATTACTTAATACATCTAACTTTAATAACAGCTTTTTTGTAAAGTTCAGTATATTTTTCGGCAGATTTTTTCCATGAATAATCTTTCGACATACCATTCATTTGAATTTTATACCAAACATCTTTAAGATGAAAATCATGAATTGCCCTTTGAACAGAAAGCAAGAGTGCATAACCAGTATAATCATAAAATGAATAACCAGTACCAATTTCTTTTCCTTGAACGAGATATTCATTCCAATCCAAAACAGTATCGGCAAGTCCGCCGGTTTTTCTAACAACGGGAACAGTACCATAACGAAGAGAATAAATTTGATTTAAACCGCACGGTTCAAAACGAGATGGCATTAAAAAAATATCAGCAGCAGCTTCAATTAGGTGAGCAAGTTCATTATTGTAACCACGATAAAAGTAAAATTTATTGGGGAAACGATTTGCAACATCTCTAAACATATCTTCATAACGCTGTTCACCACCGCCAAGCACAACCCATTGAGCTGATAATTGTAAAAGTTCGTTTAATGCATAACCAATTATATCAAATCCTTTTTGAGAAACCATTCTTGAAACAATTCCAATTAATGGAACATCTTCTTTAAACTCGAAACCAAGATGATTAATCAAAAATTTTTTGTTTTGAAGTTTTCCACTTAAATTATCTTTTGAATATTGAAAAGGAATTAAAACATCTTTTTCAGGATTCCAAATGTTGTAATCAATTCCGTTAATAATTCCATATAAATCATTTTGACGTATACTTAAATAATCTTGCATTCCTTCGCCATATTCAGGTGTTAATAATTCTTTAGCATAAGTTTCGCTAACGGTATTAATAACGTCGCTTGTTAGAATTGCAGTTTTCATAAAATTAACGCCACCTTCATATTCACCAAGTCCACCATTAAGAAAATGCTCTTCATTAATTTCAGCTTTATAAAAAGTATCTTTTGAAAATCTGCCTTGATAAGCAACATTGTGAATTGTAAAAACAGTTGCAGTTTTATCGAAAAGTTTATCCCAACCATAATTTTCTTTTAAAAGAATAGGTGTTAATCCAGTTTGCCAATCATTGCAATGAATTATATCAGGCGCCCATTGAAGGCGTTGCAAAATTTCGATAGTTCCTTTCATAAAAAGAATAAATCTTTCATCTTCATCGTGGTCATTTGTATAAACAGTAAAGCGATGAAAATAATAAGGGCAATCAACAAAATAAATTTCAACATTAGAACGAGGAAGTTTTGCTGTATGTACGTGAACAGAATGAACTTTGCCAGCAACACGAACAGGAATTTCACCAATTGACCATTGATAATGAAGACCATGTTCAACTTCGCCAAACAAATTATATTTTGGCATAAAGACTTTTACTTCGTGACCAAGATTATTTAGTTCGATTGGTAAAGAACCTGCAACATCAGCAAGTCCGCCAGTTTTTGCATAGGGAAATACTTCACTACTTAGATAAGCTATTTTCATTTTAGATAAAATTTGTTTTTGCAAATATAAGGAACAAAAAATTTTGAATGTTGAATTGTCAATTTTTGATAGTTGTTTATGAAAAGATGAAACATAGATAGCACCTAAAAATTAATAATCTAATCCTAAGATTGTAAATCAAAGAATTGAACTTTCAACTATCAATTCTCAATTAGCAATTGTCAATTATCAATTTTTATTTGAACAGATCTTTTTCATCACAATTTTTTGTTTCAGAAGGTGGTAATGAATTATTATTGCTCCAAAGTTTTTTGTTTGGTTTTGAACCCATAACAAAAACTAAATTGCCACCATTAATAATTTCTTCATGCGTTATAAAACTTCGAGTTAAATCTTTTCCATTTAATTTTGCAGATTGAATAAAAATATTTTTTGAGGAAACATTTTTTGCAACGATTATGAATTTTTTCCTATTTGATAAATTTATTGTTACTTCATCAAAAATCGGTGACCCAATTAAATACTTTTGATCAGCTGGATTGAATGAATAAATTCCCAATGAACTTAAAACATACCATGCAGACATTTGTCCACAATCTTCATTCCCGCATAAACCATCTGGTGTTGAATTATAAAGAGTTTTCAAAATTTGGTTAACAAACTTTTGTGTTTTCCATGATTGACCAACAAAGTTAAAAAGATAAGCTGCATGATGACTTGGTTCATTTCCATGTGCATATTGACCAATCATACCGCTTATATCGGGTATAACATTTTCACCTTCAATAATTGAATCTAAAGTAAAAAGTGAATCAAGTTTTTGTATAAATATTTCTTTTCCGAAAAGATTAATTAACCCTTGAACATCGTGTGGAACAAAATATGAATATTGCCACGAGTTTGCTTCTGTAAAATCATGTGTACGTTGATCTAAAACTTTTGGATTGAATGGGGTTCTCCAATTTCCATCAGCAAATTTCCCTCGCATAAATCCTGTTACGGGGTCGAATACATTTTTATAAAATTCGGAACGATTAAGAAAATATTTGTAATCGTCATTTTCGCCAAGTTTTTTTGCAACTTGTGCAATACACCAATCATCATAAGCATATTCAAGAGTGCGAGAAACAGATTCATTAATTGAATCGGCAGGAATATATCCAAGTTCACGA
>CAZVBT010000081.1:0-10788 GCA_964625385.1 uncultured Melioribacter sp.
TTCATGTTGAAGTACTTTCTTTATACCATAATTAAAATCTTGTAAATCAGCAGGACAAAAAACATTTATGTTAGGAATTCCACGCATAATAGAAACATCTTCTATTGCTTGATGAGTTGGTCCATTTGCTTCTGATAAAAATCCAGCAACAGAACCCATAATTTTTACAGGTAAATTAGGAATGCCAATATCGGTTCTAATAAATTCGAAAGCACGCATAGTTAAAAAAGTTGCAAGTGCATGAACAATTGGAATTCTTCCACGTAAAGCTAAACCTGCTGACATCCCAATCATTGTTTGTTCTGTTATGCCTGTATCAATAAAATTATTTTTAATTTGATTTGTAATTCCACGCATTGCAGCTCGGTTTTCTGCGGTCATTACAAAATAGCGATTGTCATTTGAAATTAATTCTATTAAAAGTTGTTCGTAATTCATTATCTCACCATCAATGTTTCTGAAGTTAAATTAGCTTTAGCTTTTCCATGAAGTTCTTGAATCAATTGTTCAACTTCTTCTTGTTTGAAATTTACAAACCAACGGTCTGCACGCTTCTCGATGCTTGGTAGTCCTTTCCCACGAACTGTTTCAGCAATTACAACACTAATTTTATTTTTTTCAAATGGAAATGAATTAAATACATTTTCCATTTCTTCAAAACTGTGTCCATTAATTTTTTTTACTGAACAATTAAATGCTTCAAATTTTTTATCGAGTGGTTCAAGAGGAATTAATTCTTCCGTTGAAAGATTTGCCTGGAATTGATTTCTATCCACAACTAATAAAATGTTATCAAGTTTATAAGCATTTGCAACTAATAAACCTTCCCACATAGAACCTTCATTTAATTCACCATCGCCAACAATGACAACAATTTTATTGTTGATGTTTTTTATTTTACAATCAAGAGCAACTCCGGCAGCAACAGATAAGTTATGTCCAAGTGAACCGGAATGAAATTCAATTCCAGGAATATTTCTATTAGGATGCCAATAAATAAAATCATTTGTTTTGAGATGATTGTTTAGTCTCTCTTTATCAATCCAACCTAATTCAACAAAGGTCCCGTAAAGAGCGGGAACGTCATGTCCTTTTGATAAAAAAAGATAATCACGCGTATCATCATTTAATGTTTCTTTAGAAATATTCATAAATTCTTTGTATAAATAAACTGTTAAGTCAGCACATGAAAGTGAAGCGCCAATAAAACAACCACCGTTACCACTCATTCTAATTATATGTTCTCTTACATTTATTGCTGTTTGTTGAAGCTCGTTAAATTTATCTTTCGTCATAATTTTTTTGATTTATACTCCTCAATATTTTTAAGTTCATATAAGTGATTATCGTACCAATAAGTGCCAACATATTTTTGATTTAATTCTAATAATTCAGGTTTCTCTTTCAGCAAAATTAAGATGTCTTGAAGTGAAAAATTTGGATTTTTTGGATAAAGTTTTTCATAAACATTTTTGATGAAAAGATAATCTTCAAAATAATCAAGAGTAAATCGAAGTGAAGTTGATAAATCCCAACCTGTTTCCCATTCAACATTACTAAGTTTAAATAAATTTTCATTTTCCCAGAAGTAGGGGGTAGTATGTTCGCGTTCATAATTTTTTTTTGCTTCGTTCCATGCTCTTTCTAAAGCATTGAAAGAAAAAATTTCGACATCATTTCCATCGGGATAAGTTGCTGGATGAAGATTACTTACATAATCAAAATCATTTTCAACGAAATAATTAATTACTTTATCAATTATAGAGGAATCTATTAATGGGCAATCGCTTGGAATTTTAACAACTGCATCGGCTTTGTATTTTAACCCAACTTGATAATGTCTATCTAATAAATCACTTAAACTTCCACGAAAGCATTCCAAGGAATTATCATTACACAATTTTACAATTTGATCATCATCGGGATTTGATGAAGTAGCTATAACAAGTTTACCTTTCAATTTTGATTTATTAATCCGTTCAATCATTCGGATTAAAACCGGCTTTCCAAGTATTGGTAATAAAACTTTTCCATGTAAACGGGAAGATGAAACACGAGCTTGGACAACGGTTACAATTTTCATTATATAGTTCTCAAATTAAATTCATTAATAACTTCTTCTGAATTGAAATTTGGATTTTCTAAAAGATATAAACCGATGTGTGCAATTCTTTCAGCAGATGTTCCATTATTTTGAAGTGGCAAAAGTCTTTTCAGATCATCAACATTGAAATAAGAATAAACTTCTTCACCCAAAGCTAAACCAACAAAAGATGTTGATGAATACTGTGTAATTAATATATCACAGTTTGCAATCATTTCATTTGTATTTCCATCTGTAAAAATTAAAGAGCCTGGTGCATATTTGTTAATTTCCTTAATGGCTCTATCAAATTTTTCATTTGGATGCAATTTAAAGATCAATTGTTTGCCATTAGCAATTTCAATGCATTGTTTTAAGAATTTTTTTCTATTTTCAAATTTAAACGTTTCTCTTGCATCGGAAGTACAAACAAGCACATAATTCTTATATGGGAAGTTATTATTAAAATATTTCTTTAAGTTATCAAAATTTGGAATTCCTGTAACAACAATTTTATTAGGAGAAACATTTTTCCTATTAATAAAAAAATCCCTGTAACCATAAGAAGCAACACAAAAGAAATCGTATAAGTTCGACATTCCCATTGTTGATGTACTTGCAAGCCAACGTGGTAACTTTAGATATTTTACAAGGTAAAACATTAAATTTTCTGGATCAGTCATTCCTTCTTGAACAAGAATTACTTTTTTATCACGAATGTTTTTAGGATATATTAAATCAGCACAAGTATAAACTAAATCATAATCATTATTTTGACCACGATAATCAATTTTAAGATTATTGTCAGTTAAATATTTCTCAGTTTTTTTTCTAAATGTTCCATTTAAAATTGAAAAATTTAAAAACCCTTTACTAACTGCATAATTAATAATTCCATCAGCATAATAAGGAGTAAAGTAACAATCATGGTTATCGAAAAATTTTGAAATTTGATGCATCATTGTTGTTTGGTTTAATGATCCGCAAATGAATAAAATTTTTTTCTTCATAGTTATTAAAATTTTATTTCAAAATTATTAAATCAAAATTAAGAAAATGTTAACCGAATATTAATGCTGAATTAATAATTTTTGACTTTCTAATTTAGAATATTTTTTTTGATAAGTTTACATTAAGAGGAGTGCATAAGATGAATAAAAAGGTTGTTATAATTTGACAGTACTTTAGATGTAAAAATAATTATTTATAACAACCCATTAATGATTATTTGGATAATATCATTTTCCTTGCTTCAACAAAAGGACTTTTTCCATCTTTAAGCGGTTTAGCTACTATTTTATAAATATAAACACCACTTGCTAAATCATTTGCATTGAAATTGATTATATAATTTCCTTTTACTTGTACTTGACTGACAAGAGTTTTTAATTCATTTCCAAGTAAATCATAAAGCTTAACTGAAACAATAGCTTCCTCTTGAAGTTGATAACCTATTTGAGTACTTGGATTAAATGGATTTGGATAGTTTTGGCTAAGTTTATAGGTATAATACATTTCAAGTTTTTCAGTTGAAGTACCTGTTGGTTTGCTTGTTTTATCACCAGGATTAAAAACATTACTTGAAATTCCAGGATTGGGTTGACCTTCTCTCCATGTACCATTAAGATCTTGCAATTCTTGACCATTAGTAAAACCATCACCATCAGCATCTTCACTTGCAATTGAGCTATTCCAAGTTACATTTCCATTTTGATCTAAATATTTTTGCTCAACAAGTTTTCCAAAATCATTTCTAGCACCGCCACCTAATGAAGATACATGACAATTAGCACACCCAAATTTATTACCATTTGGAATTTGATTTACTCTAAATGAGAAGGCAAAAGTTATATTACTTATTGATATAATAAATAAAAATAATTTAAATGAATTAATAAATATTCTCCTTTCAACCTCTCATTTTATCGAGTAGTTTATTTAATGTTTCTGCTTCATTTACATTTAAGTTCTTAAAAAAAGCATCATATTTGTTGTTTAGTTTATCAATCTCAGCTAGAAGATTTAGCCCTTTTTCCGCTATGAGAACATCAACACGCCTTCTATCTGCTTTACAAAGTGCACGCTTCACTAAACCTTTTTGACGAAGTCTTTCAACCAAACGTGATACATCAGACATTTTATCAATCATTCTTTCACGAAGTAAATTAATAGTAGCAGGATTTGGATACTGGCCGCGTAAAATTCTTAAAATATTATATTGATTACTTGTTATATCAAAATCTTTAAAAAGGCTTGTTTGTAAATTTAGAAGCCAGCTGTAAGAATAAAAAATGTTTACAGCCAGCTTATGGAATTCATTTTTAAATTTAGATTGCTTTATTTCTTCTTCTAATTTCATTTTTGTTTATTTAATTCCAGATCAACTGTTATTTCAACCTCTTTACCAACAACAGCACCACCTGTTTCCATTAAATTATTCCATTTCAAATTATAGTCAAATCTGTTTATTACTCCTTTTACTTTGAAACCAGCTTTTGTATTTCCCCAAGGATCTTTCACTATTCCTCTGAAAGTAACATCTAATGTAACTGGTTTTGTAACATCACGTATTGTAAAATCACCGGTTAACTTGAATTTTCCTTCCCCAACTTTTTCCATCTTTTTGCCAATAAATTTTATTTGGGGAAATTTTTCTGCATTAAAAAAGTCATCTGACTTTAAATGTTTATCTCTTCCTTCATTTTCTGTATCAATTGAATTAACATCAGCAGTGAATTCAATTTTTGCATCAGTAAAATCATCACCATTTGTTTCTACTTTAACATCATATTTTTTGAATTGTCCTATAACATCAGTAATAACAAGATGAGAAACACTAAATTGAACTTTTGAGTGAGCTTTATCTAAAACCCATTTTGTTTGGGCGAATGTTATACTTGCTGCCAATAATAAAATGTATGATAACAAAAATATTTTTTTCATTTTTTACTCCTTTTTAATTATTAAACAATTGATGTTATAACATCAATTGTTAGAACATGAATTAATGCAGTAAAAGTTCATTTATTTGAAAATTATTTTTTGAAATATTTTTATTTATTTTTAACAAAACATTTTTTGGAGAATAAATGGAAAAAATCAACTCATTTAAAGCTTATGATATTAGAGGTAAAGTTCCATCTGAATTAAATAATGAGTTAGCATATAAAGTTGGTAAATCTGTTGCTAATTATTTAAATGCTAAATCTATTGTAATTGGTCGTGATGTTAGAAAGTCGTCACCTGAATTATCTGATGCACTTGCAAATGGTATAACCGATTCAGGTTGTGATGTTATTGATTTAGGTCTTTGTGGAACAGAGATGATTTATTTTGCAACACCGTATTTAAATGCAGATGGAGGAGTTATGATAACTGCAAGTCATAATCCTCCTGAATATAATGGATTAAAATTTGTAAAACGTGGTTCAGTTCCAATGGGTTATGATTCTGGTTTGAATGAAATTGAAAAAATGATTTTAAATAATCAACTTGGCGAAAATTCATTTCAAAAGGGAAAAGTTGTTCAAAAAAATATTATGAATGAATTTATTGAAAGTCTTAAAAAGTTTTACAAACCCGAAAAAATTAAACCATATAAGGTTGTTGTTAATGCAGGAAATGGCTGCGTCGGACCTGCATTAGATGAATTAGAAAAAAATTTACCAATTAAAATGATAAAAGTTTTTCATGAACCAGATTCTAATTTTCCAAATGGAGTTCCAAATCCTTTATTGCCTGAAAACAGACATTCAACAATTGAAGCAATAAAACAAAACAATGCAGATCTTGGTGTTGCTTGGGATGGCGATTATGACCGTTGTTTCTTTTTTGATGAAAAAGGAAATTTTATTGAAGGATATTACATAGTTGGTTTGTTAGCGAAATCAATTTTAAAGTTAAATCCAAATGAAAAAATTGTTCATGATCCAAGATTAACATGGAATACAATTGAAGTTGTAAAAAATTCTGGAGGTGAAGCAGTAGTTTCTAAAAGTGGTCATGCTTATATCAAACAAAAAATGAGAGAAGTAAATGCAATCTATGGCGGTGAAATGTCAGCTCATCATTACTTCAGAGATAATTTTTACTCAGATAGTGGGTTAATTCCATTTCTATTAATTCTTCAACTTATGTCTGAAGAAAATAAACCATTTTCAAGTTTAGTTGAAGAGATGGTAAATTCCTATCCATGTTCTGGAGAAATAAATTCAACAATAGAAAATCCTGGTCAAAAATTAGAACAAATAAAAGCAAAATATTCAGATGGAATTATAGATGAACTTGACGGTGTAAGCATTGAATATCCAAATTGGCGGTTTAATGTTCGTTTAAGCAATACAGAACCATTAATAAGATTAAACGTTGAAAGCCGAGGCGATAAAAATTTAATGGAAGAAAAAACCAAAGAATTATTAAATTTAATTAGACAATAATTATAATTTTTTATTACATTTGCATCAGAAATGGAAAAGAGAATATGTCAAACGAACAAGAAAAAGCAATTGATGTTGACAAACTTTTGCAAAACAAATTAAAATCTGTTAGTATCGGTGCATTAGAAAATGTTATTGCAAAAGTTGTTAGTGATATGGTAGGCGAAGATTACAAATGCACAATAAGCGAAGTAAAATATACTTTGTTTAGCGGTGCAGATTTCCACGTTAAAATTGAATTGTCATATAATCCTGAAAAATAAATTTTGAGGAGACTTCATTCTGAGTCATACGTCTCCCCCAACGTATGATTTGGAGTGTTTCTCCTCGGTTTATTTTAAACATTCTTTAATTTCATTTACAACCAAATCAATTTCATCATAAGTATTATAAAAGTGTGGGGAAAGCCGAATATAACCCTCTCGCATTGCACACATAATTTTTCTTGAAATTAATTTTTCATACATCTCATTATTTTTTTTATGCCTAAATGAAACTATTCCTGATAAATGATTTTGATTAACATTCAAAAGAATTGGATTAACACCAATTTCATTTAATTCATTTATTAGGTATAATGAATTTTCACGTATTTCATTTTGAATGTTTATAATTCCCGTATCAATAAATAAATCCAGCGATGCATCAAAAAGACAAACACCAAGTGCATTTAGTGTTCCGTTCTGAAATCTTTCAGCGGTATCTTTTAGTTCTAATTTATAATTCAAAAATTCATTTTCATTTTTAACAGATAACCAACCAACACTTTCTTGATTTAATCTGTTTTGTAATTCTTCGGTGATGAAAAAATAAGATAGTCCTTGTGAAGTCATTAACCATTTTTGGGTTCCGCCAATTAGAAAATCGATTTTAGATTTTTGTACGTCAATATTCAGCACACCAGTAGCTTGAATAGCATCAACACAAAAAATTATGTTTTTAGTTTTACAGTAATTTCCAATTTCATTTATTTTAGCATTATAACCAGAAAGAAACTGTACATAGCTGATTGATATTAATTTTGTTTTATTTGTTACGAGTGAAATAATATCATCAAAATCAACAATACCATTTTTAGATTTTGCAAATTTTACTTCAACACCTTTACTCTTTAAATTAAGAAAAGGATATACATTAGCAGGGAATTCAATATCATTTAAGATAACTTCATCACCATCATTCCATTTTAAACTATTAACCAAAAGACTAATTCCGTTTGAAACATTATCAATCCATGCAATTCTATCCGGCGAACAATTTATAAGTTGCGATAATTTTTCTTTTTCACTTTTACTTTTTTCTACAAAGTATGGGTATGGATTAATCATTTCACCAATGCGAAGATTTTTATATTCTTCCAATCTTTTTAATATTAATTCATTCCATGGTCCAACTGCAGCATGATTAAAATATATTTGGTTTGTCTTCAAATGTGGAAACAGGGAACGAATTTTTTCTTTTTCCATTTTTACCTCAAAATTTCATTTAAAATTTAATTAAACTTTTCGATAATAAGCATAGAAATAGGGAAGTTAAAAATGGAAAAGATAATTGAGTTAACTAAATATTTTTATGGAGTTTTTGTTCCGAAGAAATTTCAAAAGAATTTCTTTACTGTCGTTTTAAATTATTTAAACGAAAGATATTCAATTGAAACAGCAATTGGATTAGCAATAAAGGAATTAAAACTTCAATAAATTATATGGGGGAAATAATGTCATGCTCAATTCTAAAATTAAAACTTTAGATGAATTGAGCATGACGACTATTTATTTTTTTCTGTTCAATAATTCTTCAATCTGATCCATTACTTTGTTCATCTTTGCCATTGTAAGATCAAATGCTTCTGAAGATAAAGGATCAATACCAGCTTTTTTGATTAACTCTATTGGATAATCTGAGCTACCACCTTTTAATATGTGATAAAAATTATCAACTGCTTTTTGTCCTTCATTTATAACTTTTTCTGCAAATGCTGTTGCATAAATTAAGGAAGTTGAATATTGATAAACATAATAAGTATAATTCACAAAATGAGGAATATAAGCCCATTCATACGCAATGTAATCATCAACTTTACAAACACCTTCGTTGTGACCATAATATTTTCTTACTATATCAAGATAAATTTTACTTAAATCTTCGCCGGTGATTGGTTCTCCTTTTTCAATTCTTTTGTGAATTTCCCATTCAAATTCTGCGAATGATGTTTGGCGAAATATTGTTGTTCTCAATAAATCCAAATATGAACCAAGCAAATAAAGTTTTTCTTCATTTGATTTAACATTTTTCACCATGTAATGATTTAATAGATTTTCATTCATAGTTGAAGCGATTTCGGCAACAAATATTGGATATTGCGCATTCACAAATGTTTGATGTTTATTTGAAAAATAACTGTGCATTGTATGACCAAGTTCATGTGCTAATGTTGAAACAGATTCATAATCATCTGTCCAGTTCATTAAAATATAAGGATGTAAATCATATTGAGCACCTGATGAATAAGCACCGCTTCGTTTTCCATTTGTTGGAATATAATCTATCCATCTTTCATCGAAAGATTTTTTTACGGTTGTTACATATTCGTTCCCCATTGGTTTGAAAACATCAAGTAAAAGTTTTTGCCCTTCTTCAACGGTGAACCTGAATTTTACAGATTTTACCAATGGTGTGTAAAGATCGTAATAATGCAAATCTTTTACGCCAAGCATTTTTGCTTTTAATTTGAGAAACCTATGAAGTGTTGGTAAGTTTTTATGAATTTGGTTTATTAAATTTTCATAAACCGAAACAGGAATATTGTTAGCGTTTAACGAACTTTCCAAAACAGTTTCATACTTTCTGTTTTTTGCATAAAAATAATCTGCTCGCAATTTACCAGCTAAATTAGCTCCAAATGTATTTTGGAATTTTTTATAATTTTCGAACATCGAACGCATCACTAATTCACGATCTTTTCTGTTTGAAACTGTTCTATACTTACTGTAATTAGCTGCATTCAATTCAATTGATTCACCAGTTGATAGTTTTATTTTGGGATTAGGTTTTTCTGCGTTATCAAATATTGAATGAACTTCACTTGTTGTTGATGTTATTAATCCAGCACTTGCAAGAATTTCTTCTTCTCTTGAAGTTAATGTGTGCGGACGTAAACGTAAAATATCATCAACGTAAAATTTAAACTCATTTAATTCCTTTTTTTCATCAAAGAATTTTTTAATCTTTTCATTATCAAGGCTTAGAATTTCAGGATTAATAAAAGATGATGCTTCAGCAAATTTAGTCCCAATTGTTGTAGAAATCTGATTTAATGATTGATTAGCACTGTTTCTTAAATCCTCATCGGCAAGTCGAAAAGCATAATCGGAAAACTTGTAATACAATTTGTAAATATCAAAATACATTTTAAGAGTTGTGTAAAATAATTCAGAATTTTTTCCAACTTTCCCCTGAAATGATTTTAACATTTCAATTTGTGCTTCGAGTGTTTCTTTATCTTTGTACCAATCATCAACCGATTCATAAATAATAGTGTTATCCCATTTATATTTTTCTGGAATATCTTTTCTTTCTTTTAATTGAGCTTTACTACTTATTGCCATAGAAAATACCATAATTAGTGATAAAAAAACTATTAAATACTTCATTGAATTCTCCAAATATTTTCACAAATAGTTAATCTTTCTTTGCTCTTAGTGAATCCCAAATTGTATAAACACATAACAAGCAAAACATTACAAAAGCAAGAACTTCAGCAGAATTCGATTCAGCCCATTCAATCATAAACCAATCAAATCCAGCAGATTTTAAAATTACACTAACAACACCCATTAATGCACCGCCGGCAATAAATCCAGATGCTATTAAAGTTCCTCTTTCTCTTCTTGCGTTGTTTAATGCTTCATCTTTACTTCTTGTTGAAACAAAATGAGCTATCATTCCACCAATTAATAATGGTGTATTTAATTCCATAGGTAAATACATACCCAAAGCAAAAGCAAGAACCGGAGCCTTTAAGATTGCAAGTATAATTGAAATAAAAGCACCAGAAATATACAATGCCCATGGCGTTGGTTGATTTGACATTAATGGTTGAATTACAGCAGCCATTGCATTTGCTTGTGGTGCTGCCAAACCACCACTTGCAAATCCATAAGTTTGATCTAACAATGAAATAACCCAAACAACAGTTGCAGCAGATATTGTTGTTCCAACAAATTTCCATTTTTCCTGATTAGCAGGAGTTGTTCCAAGCCAATATCCAAT
>CAZVBT010000082.1:0-4353 GCA_964625385.1 uncultured Melioribacter sp.
TAAAGCAGGAAATATTTGGATTGCAGTTGCATTGTTAAGTTTGGCAACGGCTGCTCATCAAGGTTGGTCAGCAAATTTATTTACTACTGCATCAGATGTTTTTCCTCGTAAAGCAGTTGCTTCTGTTGTTGGATTTGGTGGTATGGCAGGTGCTATTGGTGGTATGTTAATAGCTTCGATTGCTGGTTTGGTTTTACAATTAACCGGTAATTATTTGTCTTTATTTATTATGGCTGGAAGTATGTACCTAATTGCTTTTGCATTACATCATTTCTTAATTCCAAAGTTTGATGAAGTGAAAATCATTGAAAATTAATTTTTAGTAATTGATACAATGTTCAGTTAATAAATGGTGATTTATGAATTATTATAAAAAAATTTTTTTCATGTTGATACTTATTCCATTTTTTCTTTCTGCAAGTGAAAAAAGTAAAACAGTAACGCTGATAAATCTGCTGAATCGTGATAGAACAGATGTTTATGTTGTTATCAATACAACAGAATTGAAAAATACTGATCAAAGTTTTGATTCTGAATCATTAAAAATTTTTGACGGAGTGAAAGAAATTCCATTTCAGATTGAAAAAAATAAAAGCAAAGGAGATCAGATAGTTTTAGTCGTTGATATAAAAGCTAATCAAAGCAAAGAATTAAAACTTGTTTGGCGTAATGATAAAAAAAATGAATTCAAAAGCCGTACTTATGCTGAAATTGCAATGAAAAATCCATCTTCATTTGATGGTAAAAAATTCAGGGGAACAACTTTTCACAATGTAACAAAAATTAAAGTACCTGCTTTTCATACTGATCATGATGCGTTATTTAAATATGAGGGTCCGGGCTGGGAATCTGAAAAAGTTGGCTATCGCTTTTATTTAGACTGGAGAAATGCTACGGATATTTTTGGTAAAAAAGTTAACGAATTAGTTTTGAAAGATGTTGGTATTCACGATACGCTTGCACAAGATGATTCTTACCATAATATGCAAGATTGGGGAATGGATATTTTCAAAGTTGGTAATTCACTTGGAATTGGCTCACTTGGAATGATTTCAAATGGTAAAGTTGTTATGATTTCCAAAACAGATAGTATTTATTGTGCTGTTTCTAAAAACGGTCCTATTAAATCTGAAATAAAAACTAATTATTATGGCTGGCAAGTTAACAATAAAAAATTCAATATTGAATCAAGATTTTCAATTACTGCCGGAAGCCGACTTTCAAAACATGCAATTGTTATAGATGGTGAACCGGATAATTTAGTTACAGGGTTGGCTAAATATGATGGAACTTCATTCTTGATGAGTAAAAATAAAAAAGGATGGAATTATATTGCTCTTTATGGTAAACAATCTCTTGCCGGTGATGATTTAGGCATTGTTCTTTTTTATAAGCAGAAAGATCTTATTGAATTAACAGAAGATAATTTAAGTCATATTGTAAAACTAAAACCTTCAAATGGAAAATTAGAGTACTATTTAGCAGCAGCCTGGCAGAAAGAATTGAATGGAATAAAGAATCAGAATGAGTTTGAAAAATATTTAATCGAAACAACAGAAGAATTAAATAATCCAATAAAAGTTGATTATTAATGAGGAAAAAATGTATCCGTTAAATCCTGATAGATTTTTTGATCCAAATCCGATTGTAAGAAAAATTGCCCGTGATATTTACAATGAAATAAAAGATTTACCAATTATTAGTCCTCACGGTCATGTAGATCCAAAAATTTTTGCCGAGAATAAACCATTTCCCAATCCGACAGAATTATTTTTAATTCCAGATCATTATTTATTCAGAATGCTTTATTCTCAAGGAATTAAACTTGAAGATTTAGGTATTCCCACAATTGATGGAAGTAAAGTTGAAAGTGATCCAAAAAAAATCTGGAGAATTTTTGGAGAGAATTATTATTTATTCAACGGAACACCGAGCGGTGTTTGGCTTGATTATGAATTCAACATTGTTTTTGGAATAAAAGAAAAATTAAATGGCAGCAATGCAATAAAAATCTATAATGAGCTTCAGGAAAAAATAAATTCTCCTGAATTTTTACCAAGAACACTTTTTGAAAAATTCAACATTGAAATTTTAACCACAACGGATGCACCATTTGATACTTTAGAATATCACAAACAAATAAAAGAAAGCGGCTGGAATGGAAAAATCGTCCCCTCTTTTCGTCCGGATGGAGTTACAGATTTATTGAATATTAATTGGGAAAGTAACATTAAAGAACTATCCGATGTTGTTGGTTATAAGATTGACTCATATAAAAAATTAGTACAATCATTAAAAGAAAGAAGAATGTATTTTATTGAACATGGTGCAACTTCAACTGATCATGGAGTTGTTTCTCCTCGTACTCATGTACTTAGTGAAGATAATGCTGAACAGCTATTCCAAAAAAGATTAAATGGCAAAGCAACTCAAAAAGACGCAGATGATTTCACTGCACACATGTTAATGCAAATGGCTAAAATGAGCATAGAAGATGGATTAGTAATGCAAATTCATGCTGGTGCCCATCGCAATCATAATAAATTTATTTTTGAAAAATTTGGTCCGGATAAAGGCGGCGATATTCCTACAACATGTGAGTACACAAAAAACTTAGAGGAGTTATTAAACAAATATGGAAACAATCCAAATTTTTCTGTCATAGTATTTACACTTGATGAAACAAACTACTCACGTGAATTAGCTCCGCTTGCAGGTTTATATCCCGCAATGAAACTTGGACCTGCATGGTGGTTTCATGATAGTATTGAAGGAATGGTTCGTTTCAGACAAAATATGACTGAAACTGCCGGATTTTATAACACAGTTGGATTTATTGATGATACTCGTGCTTTTGTTTCTATTCCTGCTCGTCATGATTTAGCAAGAAGAATTGATTCTAATTTTTTAGCAAATATGGTTTCACGTCATCTTTTTGATATAGATGAAGCAATTCAAATTGCAAAAGATTTAACTTATAACTTAGCCAAAAAATCATATAAATTTTAACGAGGTAAAAAATTGAATATTGAAGAACTAATATTAATCGGTAAAGAAAATAAATTTAATACGAATGAATTATTAGACTTAGCTGATGAAAATATTTCATTCAAAGTATATCCCAAAAGTATAATCAAAAAAGATGAAACAACTTTTGCGATAGTGAGAAAAAATTTAGACAAATTTTTAATTGTTGTTTCTAAAAATGAAAATCAAATAACAAAATTATTTGATGGTGAAATAATTGGGAATTCAAAATCGCTATCAATTAAATTATGTGAATTAACTAATAAAAACAGAAAATCAATTCAATCAATTTTTGCTTTTACTAATCCACAAGTTCTTGGCAGTAATAATTCATTCGGATTTGGTGATAGAATTGGTTTAGCAAATGCCGGGCATTTACGTTCGTTAGATAAAAGTAATTTCAAACCAATACTTGCACAGCAATCTATTCGTGAACTTACAAGAACCAAAAGAACAGCAGATGAAGTAATGGATGCAGCTGTCTGGGCAGTATTTCAAGAAGGATACAAAAATGGTTTCGGTTCAGATGCTGATCATTTAAAGACTACTGATGATATTGATTTAACATTTCGAGCAGGATTTACAATGTTTACTTTTGATCCTGGCGAGTATGTTGATAACAATGCTGATTTCTATGATGATAATCAATTACTCAGCGTTGTTGCTAATTTACCATGGAAAGAACTTGATGATACTTTTCCTTCTGCTGAAAGAAGATACTTAAAGAAAGAAATAAAAATAACTGAAAATTTAACTCTTCAGGTTACTGAAAGTGAATTTTTAAAGACTTATGCTAAATACGGCAAAGCTATTTTACACATTAAAAAATTATTTGATCATTTAAAAAATATTTCTCAAGGAAAACCTTTCGAAGTAGAAATAAGTGTTGATGAAACTGAATCAGTTACTTCAATTTTCGAACATTTCTTCTTCGCAAAAGAATTGAAAAGATTGAATGTTCAATTCATTAGTCTTGCACCAAGATTTATTGGCGATTTTGAAAAAGGGATTGATTACAAAGGTGATTTAAAAGTTTTTGAAAATGAATACCGTAAACATTTAGCAATAACTAATTATTTTGGCAATTATAAAATTAGTTTGCATTCTGGAAGTGATAAATTTTCGGTTTATAAAGTTATTGGCTCAATTAAACAAGCAAACACACACGTTAAAACAGCCGGAACAAGTTATCTAGAAGCATTAAAAGTTGTTGCAACAAGAGATCCCGATTTGTTTAGAGAAATTTATCAATTCTCATTTGGAATTTATGAAATAGAAAAAAAATCTTATCACGTTTCCGCTAATATTTCAAAATTGAAAAATGAA
>CAZVBT010000083.1:0-1928 GCA_964625385.1 uncultured Melioribacter sp.
AAACCATCACCTGTTGCTGTGTTACAATCTGCATATAGCATTGCTTCTGCAGTTAATGTTGTTTTTCCTACTGTGTAATCAAGTATCTTTATAGCATCATTAATATCAACTACACCATTTAATGTAGCATCACCACGTTCAAATGCTTTAGCAACAGTTAGTTTTACAACTGAAGTTGCTGTTGCTGCGTTAGGATCTGTTGCAGTAATTGTAAATGTATAAACTTTTCCTAAATCAGCAAATGTTGGTGTGAATTTGAATAACCCAACTGAACCAAATGCATTTGAAATGCTATATGTACCAGCTGGAGCAACATCTACAGTAACTGAATATGTTAAAGTTTCACCATCTGCATCAGTAGCAACGTATGTGAATGATTTTTCAGTTCCATAAGGAATTGTTTGGTCAGTCATTGTTGCTGTGCCAGTGCCTGTAAATGATGGTGCTCTGTTTGTATTTGTAACTGTAATTGTTACTGTATTTGTTGTTGATAATGTACCATCAACTGCTTTTACTTTAATTGTATAAACTCCAGCTTGTGTATAATCTGGTGTCCATGTTAATGTACCAGTTGAAGCATTGAATGTTGCATTTGTTGGAACTACTGCAGGTGCTGTAGCTGTCCAAACTGGAGTAGCTTCAAATGTTGCAGTTCCACCTAAGTTTTTAGAAGTTGCTGTCCAGGTAACTGTTAATGCTGAACCTTCTGCTACTGTTACTGCAGCATTTGCAGTTGTAACTGTTGGAGCTTGAGCAACCTGGCTATAAGTAAAGCGTGCACCTTGTGTTGAAATTGCACCCTCTGCATTTCTTACAATTATTTTTGCGTGATCTACATTCGTTGAGTTATCGTATCCTAAACCACCTTGTAATAACCATGGATTATTTACATCTGTATCAAATCTTCTTAAGAAGCGTACATTTTGAATTCCTTCTGGATAGTTCACTGGACCATAACCATAAGCTTCTGCTTCTATATCATATTTTACTTGTGGTTGTAATGTTAAATCTGATGTTACTAACCAATAGAATCCTGGATAGTTTGCTAATGTTAATGAACCATCTGTAATTGGAAATCCATTTGTACCAGCTGGATTACCAACGACATGATTAACTGTTAAGTTAAAATTAGCTGTTGGTAAAGTATTAAATTGGAATGCCATCGGTCTGTAGTAAGCTGGAGAACTTGGTTCTGAACCTACTGGAAATTCAACACGTGTTAATCGTATTGCAGGTGTATTTCCAGTAGCACTTGTTATTACATCAAGATATTTTTTAACATTACCAACAACATGGCTTTGATTTGTACCTGTTACACCACTTCTATCAAAACCTTGTTGTGGAACACCACCAACAGCATCATGTTTTAGAATCACTACATTGTTTCCAGTTTTCAAAATACCATTTTTGAAGTATAATACCTGAGAATTTGTTGCAAAATCAAGGTTTCCACCTGTTAATGTTACTACATCAGTATTGTTTGCTTTATTTAATCTGAATTTAATTGCAGCTGGAACTGACCAGTTACCACCTAAACCAAAAGTACTATTACCTGAACCAGCTAAATCCATAAATGCAGCAGCACCTGTATTAATAAAAGTACCACCATTTGCTGTAGTAACAACTGTACCGCCTAATGTAATATTATTACCACTTAAATTATAATTGTTACCATCAAATGTAAATGTACCATTCCAAGTAGTTGGTGCATTTTGAGCAACTAATGATTTAATTGTTACATTACCAGCAAATGCTGGATAAGCACCACTAACTAATGCACCTAATTCACGTGTAGAAGTTGCACCAGCACCATTATAAATTAAATGCATTGCACCTGCTTTTACTAAATCTTTATCTAAAGCTACTGTACCATTAATTTTTAGTTCTAAAACAGAACCATCTGCCATAGTAATGGTTTTGGTGTTTGT
>CAZVBT010000084.1:0-8987 GCA_964625385.1 uncultured Melioribacter sp.
AGCATTCCAGCTAAAAGTTCTTTTGCAAAAAATTCAAAAACAAAAAAAGAAGAAACAGGATTACCTGGCATTCCAAAAACAAATTTGTTTTCATCTCTTCCAAAAACCGTTGGTTTACCAGGTTGCTGCTGTACTTTTTCAAAGAGTAAATTAAATCCAATTTTTTTAAGGGAATTAGGTATTAAATCAAACTCACCCATTGATACACCACCGGTTAAAATTAATAAGTCATTTTCTTCTTTCGCTTTAGAGATAACAGGAAGAATATCTTCTTTTTTGTCTTTGACAATGCCATAATAATTTGGTGTGCAACCAAATTTTTCAACTTGAAATATTAATTGATAGGCATTTGTGTTTCTTATTTGAGATGAATTTGGTTTGATGAAAGGTTCAACTATTTCATCACCCGTTGAAATAATTCCAACTTTTGGTTTCTTGCTTACAAAAAAATTCCATTTACCGGACATTGCAAGTGATGAAATTTCTTTTTCAGTAATTCTTGTTCCAAGAGTTAAAAGTTTTTCTCCTTTTTTTACATCTTCACCAGTATAACAAATATTATCAGAGGTTTTATTTTTTAAATACTTTATTTTATTTTCAGATAAGTATTCAACATCTTCAAAAATAATAACACAATCGGCACCTTGAGGAATTTCTGCGCCGGTCATAATTTTAGAACATTGATTTTTGCCTATTACTTTTTTCGGTTTGTAACCAGCTTGAATTGATTCAATAATTTCAAGCTCGTTGCCGATATCTTCTCTTTTGCAGGCAAATCCATCCATTGCAGATTTGTTGAATGGCGGCATGTTCATATCAGAAAAAATATCTTCTCTCAAAACTCTGTTTAATGAATTTGCGAGTTCTATTTCTTCTGTTTCTAATTCGATAATATTTTGTTTGATTATTTTTAATGCTTCTTCGTAAGTAATCATTTTTTCACCTATAAATTTTACAAGCAGATGCTTTGAATGAAATCCATATTTCTTTTCCAATTGACAGTTTTAAGTTTTCAATTGATTCTTTAGAAATTGACACTGCAAATTTATAACCTAAATCAACAATAATTTCATAACCAATTTTTGCTTTTGAAATATCTATAATTTTCCCAAAAAGATTGTTTCTATTACTTGAAATTTCTTTTTGATTTAAAATTGAAATATCATTCGAGGAAATGATTAAAAACCCTTCACCATCATTTAAATCAGTTAAACAATAAATTTCTAAATTATTATCTATAAGGAACTTTTTTAAATCTGAATTATGAATTGATTCAATTTTACCTTTCAAAAAATTTTTATGTCCAATAAAATTAGCAATGAATTCGGACTTTGGATATTTAAAAATTAATTCTGGTTCATTAATATCAACAATAGTTCCATTTTCAAGTACAGCAATTTTATTTGCAAGTGAAATTGCTTCTTCGTAATCATGCGTTACATGAATAAATGTTATTCCTTCACGATTTAGATTTTTGAATAATATTTTCAATTCATTCTTTGACTTATAGTCTAATGATGAAAGAGGCTCATCTAATAAAAATATCTTTGAATCAGTAGCTAAACATCGTGCAAGAGCAACTCTTTGTTTTTCACCGCCTGAAAGCGTTTCTGGTTTTTGTTGCAATTTATCTTCAATACCAACTTTTTTAGCTATCTCTAAAACTATTTTATGAGTGTTTTTATATCTTTTGTTTTTTAAAGGGAAAGCGATATTATCAAAAACAGAAAAATGAGGGAACAAATCCACAGTTTGATAAACCATACTTAAATTTCTTTCATTAATTTCTTTTTTTGAAATATCTTCATTGTTAAAAATTATTTTTCCATTTTTAATTTTATTTATACCAACAATTGATTCTAATAGAATTGTTTTGCCAACACCATTTGAACCAAGAATTACAAAATAATCACCTTTTCTAACTTCAAAATTAATATTTGATAGTGAAAATTCATCCACACTCAAATTTACATTTATAAGTTTAAGCATAAGGTTTCTTTTTAATTACTTTTAAAAAAATAAAAATTATTAAACTAATTGAAATAAAGACTACCGCTACAGGGATAGCATATTTCAAACCGTAAGTAGTAAATCTTTCATAAATTAAAATTGGAGTCACTTTGGGATTATATGCAATAATTATCACAGCTCCAAATTCACTCATTCCACGAGCCCACATTAAAATTAGTCCACTTAAAATTGATCTCCATGCTAAAGGAAGAGAAATAGAAAAAAATACTTTTGTTTTTGAAGCACCGAGTGTTAAAGCTACTTTTTCTAATCTTTCGGGAACGGATATAAAACCATCGCGAGCTGAATTAATTAAAAATGGAATACTTACAAATGACATCGCTAAAATTATTCCAAATGAATTACCAACAAAATTTAACCCAAAAGTTTCTGCTGCTTTACCAATAAAAGTATTTCTATTTAAAATACCAAGTAATGCAATACCAGCTGCAGTATGTGGGATAATTATTGGCAAATCGATTACACCGTTAACAAAATTTTTTAGTGGAAAATTTTTTCTTGCAAGTAGATAAGCAAGTGGAATGGCAAATAAAGAAAAAACTATTGTACCAAGCATTGATGTCCACAAAGTCAACCAAATGCTTTCCTGTACTTCAATATCATTTGTAGTTTCAATTAATTCACTTAATGTTAAATTAAAATATAAACCAATAATTGGTGACACAATAAAAAGTAAAACAACACCACTGAGAAAAATGAATAATAAGTCTATATTGTTTTTGCGAAAACTTTTAATCATTTGAAATAATCACATATTTTTTTAATTCTTTTGGCACTGAATTACAATTAATGCATAAAATTGGATGAATAAATTTAAGACCCCACTCTTCAACGATTTTTTCCCCTTTTTCACTAAAAAGAAAATCTACAAATTTAATTGCCAATTTTTTGTTCAATGAATTTTTGGGAATTGTAACACCGTAAATTATTGCTTCACCTTTTTGAACAATTTTTTCATTCGGATTTTTTCCTTTAAGTGAAGTACTAACAGTTTTATAAAAATTATTAAGTGCTGGATTGACAAAATTAATTTCTTCAGGCAGCAAAATAAATTTTAGTTTATGTTGCTTAGCAATAGTTCGATAAGTAAATATGTAATCAATTTCTCCCATTTCAAGTAGAGCTAATAAATCAATTTCTTTTGGTCTTATTAATTCTGGATTTTTATCTAAGATTTTTCTTGATAAATTTTTAATACTGTAAAATTTTTCTGCAAGTTTTAAAGCTAAAACTGTTCTATAGCCGCATGGATCTAAATTCGGTTCAGAACGACCAATTTTAATTTTATCATCTGATAAAACACTAAACCAATTTTTAACAGAAATTTCATTTGCTCTTTTAGAATTTTGAGTAAACGCAATTACAATTTCATTTGTAGCAAATTTCAAATTCCAATTAGCATATTTAGGAATAAGAAAATTATTAATCACTTGATAATCTGATGAAATAAAAACATCACAAGTTTTGTCTAAGTCAGTTATTTTTCTTGCGCATTCAACGCTTCCCGCAATTTCTCTATTTATATTTATGTTAGAATAATCTTTCCTAAAGGCTTCGATTAATTTTTCCAGCGGTTTTGAAAAACTACCAGCATGAAAAATTATTAATTCTTCCTTTTGTGCTAAAAGATTACTTACTAAAAAGAGTGTTTGAATTAAAAATAATTTTATCATCGATTTATTGATTGATTTAAAATATAAACTTACATTTCCATCAGAAAATTAATGAATAATAATCAATTCGTAATGATCATTCTGAATATGAATAATCTAATTAAAATAATTTTATAACACTTTCAGAAAATTTATGAAAAAAACACTGCTTTTTATTTTTTTTACTTTAATACTAACAACAGAAATAATTTCACAAGAAGAAGGTTTTGGGATTGGTATAATGATTGGCGAGCCAACTGGAATTAGTGCGAAATATTGGCTCGATAATTCAAAAGCTTTAGATTTTGGTTTGGCTTATTCTCTATTTCATTCTAATGCAAGCATTTCATTACACTCCGATTATGTAATTCATAACTATGAAATAATTAAATCCAACTATAAAATTCCAATATATTATGGAGTTGGCTGTAGAATCAGATCTTATTCTAATAAAACTTATCTTGGGGCAAGAGGTGTTGCAGGCTTACTTTATATTGATAAAAAATATCCATTTGATGCTTTTTTTGAATTAGCACCTGTGTTTAATCTTTTACCTGAAACATCTTTACATTTTGATTTAACAATAGGAGCAAGATATTATTTAAGGTAAATAAATGAATAAACAACTAGAAACATTTTTCGATACACCTGAAAGATTATCAAACGAAGATGTACTCAATGAGATAATTAGATTAAAAGAAAACTCGTTGATGAACCAAATTATTGAAGGATTTCCTGAGCTTGCTGTAATTTTAAATGAACATCGCCAGATTGTTGCATTGAATTCAAAAGCACTTAGTACTTTTAATGTTGGTGATTATTTTGAAATTGCTGGTAAAAGATTAGGCGAAGCTTTAAACTGTATTCACAGTAACGAAACTGAAGCTGGATGTGGTACATCAAAGTTTTGTAGAGAATGCGGTGCTGCAAAAGCAATTAAAAAATGTAAAGACGAAAGAATTATTTCCGAAGAAGAATGCAGAATAACAGCAAACAGAAATGGAAATCAAATTAATTACGATTTTAGTGTGCATGCTCATCCAATTTTAATTAATGATAAAAGATATACCTTTTTTACGGTAAGAGATATTTCAAGTATTAAAAGAAGAGAAGCCTTAGAAAGAATATTTTTTCATGACATTTTAAATACTGCTGGAGCAATTAAAGGGTTAAATGAAATTTTACTTGAATCTGATAATGAAGAAGAAAGAAAAGAACTTGTAAGTGCAATCCATAATTCTATTAATCAACTAATTGAAGAAATTTTAGCACAAAGACAATTGAGAAATGCAGAAGATGGAAATTTAATACCTGAATTTTCAGATGTTTCTGCGAATTCAATTGTCGAAAGAGTTTTTGAAATGTATAAAAATCATGAATTAGCTCATGATAACTTAACTTATGTAAAACTTAAAAATGATATTACCCTTATTACAGATCAAACACTTTTAATTAGATCAATTGGCAATCTTACCAAAAATGCTTTGGAAGCATCATCCTCAGAACAAAAAGTAGAAATTGGAATTGAAATTAATAACGAGGCAATCATTTTTTATGTTAAAAATGATGCTGTAATTCCTGAAAATGTTCAACTGCAATTGTTTCAAAGATCATTTTCCACAAAGGCTAGTAAAGGAAGAGGTGTTGGACTTTATAGTGTTAAACTAATTGTTGAGCAATATTTAAAGGGTAAAGTAGAATATGTTTCAAATGAAATTGAGAAGACTATATTTAGAATAAAACTACCTAAGACTTGATTTTAATTTACCGTGTACCTTTCTATATTGATCTATATCTTATTGTAGTTATTTTACTTAAAATATAAAAAAGTTACTAATCAAACTTTTTAATAGAATTATTTTTTAATATTTAATCTCAATTTTTTTTATAAATCATTTTATGTTTTTTTATTCAATAAAGTTGTGGAGAAATTATGAATTTATTCACACATCATAAAAAAGTAATTCTTTTCTTAATTGCAGTAATAATTTTATCTTTTTCTCTTGGAATGATTCTCTCATCTCCAGACGAAGGGATGTATCCTTTAAGTGAAATTCAGAAAGTAGATTTGGTAAAAGCCGGCTTAAAGATTAATCCAAAAGAAGTTTATAATCCGGATGGAATAAGTTTAGTTGATGCTTTAGTTAATTTAAGTGGTTGCACTGGTTCTTTTATTTCTGAAAATGGATTGATAATTACAAATCATCATTGTGCTTTTGGTTCTATTGCAAGAGCGAGCAGCGTTGAAAATAATTATTTAGAAAATGGTTTTCATGCGAAAAATTTTGAAGAAGAAATTCCAGCAAGCGGATCAACAGTAAAAATTATTGATTCATATCAAGATGTTTCTGATGAAGTTTTAAATGCTGTTAAAAATATTTCAGAACCAACAGAACGAGCAAAAGTTTTATCTGCAAAATTAAAAGAGATTTCTGACAAAGCTACAAATGAAAAAGAATCAATAGTTTCAGAAGTAGCTGAAATGTTTGCTGGCAAATCTTATGTTCTCTTTAAATATAAAATTATTCGTGATGTACGTTTAGTTTATGCACCTCCACAATCAATCGGTAATTTTGGTGGTGAAACTGATAATTGGGTTTGGCCTCGTCATACAGGAGATTTTTCACTCCTTCGTGCTTACGTTGCAAAAGATGGAAGTTCTGCTAACTACTCAAAAGATAATGTTCCTTTCAAACCAAAAAAGTTTTTAAAGATTAATCCAAATGGAATTGATGAAGGAGATTTTACTTTTATACTTGGTTATCCGGGCAGAACTTTTAGGCATCGTCCCGCTGCTTATTTAAAGTATCAACAAGAATATTTGCTACCATTTACTTCTAATCTTTACGACTTTGCGATTAAAACAATGCAAAATTTAAGTAAAAATGACAAAGCACTTAAACTGAAATTTGCAAGCAGAATTAAAGGTCTTGCTAACACAATGAAAAATTATCAAGGTAAATTAAAAGGTCTAAAAAAATTAAATTTAGTCGAACAAAAATTTAATGAAGAAAAAGAACTTCAAAAATTTATAAATGATAATGCAGAATTAAAAAAGAAGTATGGCAATTTACTCAATGAAATTAATTATGTATTTAGTAAAATTGATGAAACAGCACTTGCAGATTTATGGTTAAGGCAAATTCAAAATTTTTCTACAACATTATTATTAGCAAATTTTATACTCAATTATGTTGAAGAAATTCAAAAACCAGATGCTGAAAGGAAAATTCAATTTCAAGAAAAGAATTTAAAGCAAACATTAAATGCATTAGAAAATTTAAAATCCAACTATAATCCCGATTTTGAAGAAGTAATACTAATGAAAATGTTTATGGATGCAACGAAATTTAATGAAAGATCAAGGATTTATCCTATAGATTACTTACTTGAAGGAAATGGCTCAAATCCTGAAGATACATTTTCTGATTTTATTGAAAATAAAATCGTTGGATCAAAAATTAGAGAGAAAGACTATTTTGATTCACTCTTGAAAAAAACTCCAGACGAAATTGCAAAAAGTCAAGATGAACTTCTCTTATTTGTATCAAAACTCCGTAAGCAAATTTTGCAGAATGAAAAAGAAAATCAAAAAAATGAAGGTATATTAAACAAACTTTATGGCGATCTTGTTGATGTAAAAATGGAATGGAAAAAGACAAGTTTTATTCCTGATGCAAACAGCACTTTACGTTTAACTTACGGATACATCAAAGGTTATAACCCGGCTGATGCAGTTTATATGGAACCATTTACAAGTATTGATGGAGTAATTGAAAAAAATCTAACAAGCGAAGAAGATTTTGTAATACCAGATAAGTTAAAAACATTGTACAACAAAAAAGATTTTGGAAAATATGTTAGCAAGAAATCGGGCAAATTGCCAGTTGCAATGCTTTATAATATGGATACAACTGGTGGGAATTCAGGAAGTCCAATTTTTGATGCCTATGGAAATTTAATCGGAGTAAATTTTGATCGTGCTTATGAAGCAACAATTAATGACTTTGCATGGAATGAATCTTATAGTCGTTCAATTGGTGTTGATATTAGATATGTTCTTTGGGTGTTAGATAAATTTTCGAACGCACAAAATATTTTGCAAGAATTAAATATTTAAAATTTTAAAAATAAATTTTAGTTCGATTTTTTTTAGTCATTATCTTCAAATATTAATTGCTAATTAAAAATTTTTATCATTTGTGTAAAACAGTGCAATCTGTGGTTTGAGCTTATTACCACAGATTAGCACAAAGAAAAATTACATAAAATATCATATCAACTTTATTAAGAAATCAGATACGAATAATTTCCCACAACACTTTTTATAAACGAATGGTATTTGTCAAATTTTTCATCAGTATAAAGTAAATCGTTAAACTCCAATATGTCATCATTTATTCTAGCAATCACTTTGAGCTGTTTCTCTTTATTCAAAACTACAAATCCATCATTCATACTTTTATTAAAATCTTCTAGAGATGAGAACAATGTAAATTTATCTTTGTAAGGTGCACCCTGGTGCGGACAAAATGTTTCGCAATTACCGCATTCATTGCAAAGTGAATCAATATGAAGTATCTGATTTGCATCATTAAAAATTGGATCGTCAATTTTAATTTCAACATTTGCGCGGTTTGGACAAACATCAACACATTTATTACAAAAAATATTACAACTCAAGCAACGCGTTGCTTCTTCTGTCAATGCAACTTTACTTGTTTGTACTTTTCCCTTTAATGAATGTAAGTCGGTAATATTTGCTTTAGAAAATTTATCTATGTCGATTGAAGGATAATGCAAATTTTCTTTATTTAAAATAGCATCAGCAACTTTTCTTCCATCTGCAATGGCTTCTACAACTGTTGCTGGACCTTTAGCCGCATCACCACCAATGAAAACATTTTCAATATTTGTTTCATTTGTTAAAGGATTAACAACTGCTTTGTTTTTAACAATTTTAATTTTATTTAATTCAAGAATTTCATTATCAACACTTTCACCTATTGCTGAAATTATAGTGTCAATATCAAGCTCTTCAAATTCTCCATAAATTGGAATAACACTTCGTCTTCCATCAAGTTCTGTTTCAGACAACATCATTTTCTGACATATCAATTTCCCGTTTGTAAAATCATAAGGAAGTGATAGTTCTTTAAAAATTACACCATCAAAAAGAGCGGATTCGAATTCTTCGCGATCAGCGGGCATATATTCTTTTGTTCTACGATATAATAGATATACTTTTTCAACACCTTTACAACGAATAGCAGCGCGGGCACTATCCATTGCAGAGTTTCCACC
>CAZVBT010000085.1:0-4206 GCA_964625385.1 uncultured Melioribacter sp.
CAAGAACGTCTTCATAAATAGGTTTTTTAAACCAATCATTCAGAATATAAACATATTCAACTTTTAGATTAAGTGGTTTAACAAGTTTTTGAAAAATTTTTCTTTTAAAGTCGCAAGTTTGAAGTTTTTCATCAGTTGAACCGCTAACTTGCTGATATTTTATTTCAATTATAAAAATTGTTTCTCTTATAATTACAAGAATAGAGTCATCCGGAAAATATTGTTTTGATACAATTATTTTCCAATTAATATCATTTTCTTCCAAGAACTTATAAAACTGATGTTTTCTAAAACATCTTGCTACTAATTTATTTTAAAAAAAAAGATCAACACCAGCTTTATTTTCTGATTTTTTTATTCGATAACCAGGAATACGAGCTAATATGTCATATAAATCAACTTTTTTTTTTAAAATTTAATCCGGTTAAAGTTCTATCGCCTCCCTTTCTACCCTTTTTCATACGGCAATCTCAAACAAATTTAGATTACTTTTTCTTTTTTCAATTGCTTCATCAATACGTTTGATAGATAAATTAACATAATCCATTTCCATTTCAGCGCCAACAAAGCATCTGTTATTTTGAATAGCTGCAACGGCAGTTGTAGAACTTCCGGCAAAAGGATCAAATATAATATCTTCTTCATCAGTACTAGCTAATAATATTCTCTCTAAAAGTTGATATGGTTTTTGAGTTGGATGTTTGCCAAATTTTTTTCTTCACTGCTTGGGGCAACTATTAACCAAACTGTTTTCATTTGTTTGCCGTTATTCATTATTTTCATTAAATCATAATTAAACTTATGTTTTGAATTTTTATCTTTAGCTGCCCAAATAATGGTTTCTGTTGAGTGAGTAAAATATCTACAGGATAGATTAGGTGGTGGATTTGGTTTTCCCAAGAAATGTCATTTAATATTTTCATTTCTAATTGCTGAATAGCAAAACCAACTGAATAAATAATATGGTTTGTACCAGTAACCCAAAGTGTCCCATCTTTTTTAAGTAATTTTTTGCACTTAGATAACCAGTTCAAATTAAATTTATGGTTCTCATTTACACCTTTAGATTTATCCCACTCACCTTTATCAACCTTTTTCATTTTACCCGAGTAACAAGTTATTCCTCCATTTGATAAAAAGTAAGGTGGACCTGCAAAAATCATATCAAATACTCCATCGGGGAATCTTTCAATTAATTCGTCCATCAGGAGAAAACTATCTTTATAATATAAAACTATATTTAAATCTTTATCATATTTAGCAACATTTACAGATGGAAAATTGTAATCTTTAATTTTAATTGGTTTCATAAATTATTTCTTTTTTCTCAATCAAATATAACTAAAAATGCTACTTAGTTTTAACCTTGTTTTAATTGGTCATAAGCTCTTTCAAGGTTCATTTTTTTTGCACCTTGCGAACGTTCTTTTAGGTTTTCAAATCGTGGAATTGATGGTGAATTAATTATTTCCTCTTTTGTTTTTCCTTTTTGAATTTCACTTGAAACAAAATCAATCAATGCTTCAAAATAATTTTGCATTTCTTTTACATCATCAATTGATCCTGTTAATAAGTCATTGTTAATTGCATGACCAAAAATAAAAAGTGTATCATTTGAAAAATGTTTTATTAGTTTTCCCAAAACATCATACCATCCTTTGATTGAACCGCCGCCACTTGGATCAATAAATGGATAAGTTTTATTGAATACCAAATCTCCAAGATGAGCAATATTTGAATTCTCAAAGTGAATTACAGAATCGCCGCCGGTGTGTGCTTCTCCAAAATAAATTGCTGTAACTTTTTCTTTTCCCAAATCTTCTTTCCATGTTTGTTTAAATGTTACGTTTGGATAAGCTTGTGGTCTTTCAGGATTGTTTCCATAATTTTTTTCTTGCAATGCTTTACAATTTTCATGTGCAATAATTTTATTTGCATAATCTTTTAGAACAATATTACCACTTGTATGATCACCATGATGATGTGTGTTGAAAAGTAAATCTATTTTACGGCCAGATTTTTGCTTTAAACCTTCAATCAGATTTTTTGCTGTATCAGGAAATTGAGTGTCAATTACAACTAAAGCTTCTTTTGTTGTATAATAACCAATTGTTCCGCCACGTTCAGTAAATATTCCTATGTTATTTTTTAAATCTGTGAATTTAAATTTTTGCTCTTGAAAAGGTGAAATAAATTTAAATGCAGGTAAAAATAATCCACCTGTTAAAATAGCCGAGGATTTTAAAAAATTTTTTCTTGTTACTTTCATTTTTATATCCTTTATTTTTGTTGTTATAAATTAGTTTGAATATTTTAAAAACAAAATTCTATAAGGAATAATTCTTATTATGATTAAAAGAATGAGTTGTTTTTTTGTAATTGTATTTTTCTCCTCAATTTTAATTGCACAGGAAAAAGTTAAAATTACTTTTGAAGTTACAACACCAACCCTTGATGATTCATCAATTGTTTTTGTTGCAGGGAACATTGAACCACTCGGTTTTTGGAAAGCAGACAAAATTCCAATGAAAAAAATTTCGAAAGAAAAATGGATTTATGAATTTACAGCAAATAAAAATGAACAAATTGAATACAAATTCACAAAAGGAAGTTGGCAAACTGAAGCATTAGGCAATGATTTAAATGTGCCACGTAATAATATTTTAGTTGCTTCAAATGATACATTAGTTACTAAAAATATTATCAATTGGCGGGATAAATTTAATTTTAAAGTTGAAGGACAAATTACGGGTAAAGTTGACTATTACAAAAACTTTGTAATTGATGGTTTACGTTCAAGAAATATTTTTGTGTGGCTTCCACCAAATTATGAAACAGAAAAAGATAAACGTTATCCCGTTTTTTATATGCACGATGGACAAAATTTAATTGATCCCAAAACTTCAAATACTTTTTATGATTGGCGTGTTGATGAAGTGGCTGATAGTTTAATTCGCAATAATGAAATTGAACCATTTATTTTAGTTGGAATTAATAACACAGATGATCGTGCAAATGAATATAACAATACTGATCTTGGCAAACTTTATATGAAACTAATTGTCGAGAAAATTAAACCATTCGTTGATAAAAATTATAGAACTCTAAAAGATGCAAAAAACACGGCAGTTGGTGGTTCATCAATGGGTGGACTAATTTCAATGATTTGTGCATGGGAATATCCAAATGTATTTTCTAAAGCAGCTTGTTTTTCGCCGGCTTTCAGAATTAATTCGATTGATTATGTTAAAATTGTAAAAAATTATACTGGCGAAAAAAAAGAATTGTTGATTTATATTGATAATGGTGGCAAAGGGTTAGAAACACTTTTACAACCCGGAGTTGATTCTATGATTGATGCACTTAATCAAAAAGGTTATGAAGAAAATAAAGATTATTTTGTTTTTATTGATGAACAAGCAGAGCACAACGAAGCAGCCTGGTCGAAAAGAATTTGGCGTCCCTTAAAATTATTTTTCGGTAAAAAATGAAAGTCCTCGTTGGTTCAATAAATCCAGTTAAAATTATTGCAGTTAAAGAAGCATTGACATTTTATTTTCATAATGTTGAAACTATTGGAATTGATGTTGATTCAAAAGTATCAGTTCAACCAATCGGTGACGAAACTTTTATCGGTGCAAAAAATCGTGCATTTAAACTTTTTGAGATTAACAAAGTACAAAAATTAAACGCAAATTATTTTGTTGGTATTGAAGGTGGAATAATTAAACAATTTGATAAGTGGTTTGCATTTGGTTGTATGTGCATTATTGATGAATTTAAAAATTGTGGTTTTGGTTTGTCACCTCATTTTGAATTACCAAAACCTGTTATTGAAAAATTATTAAATGGAGAAGAACTTGGTGATGTAATGGATGAAATTCAAAATGAAGAAAATACAAAACAAAAACATGGGGCAATTGGATTTTTTACCAATGGAATTATGAACAGAAAAGAACTTTACATTGAAGGATTAAAAGTTGCAATTATTCCTTTTTTGCATAAAAAGATGTTCTTTAAATAATATCAGTAAAATTTATAATAAAAGCGAGTTAAAATGGAATACAATGAAAACCCAAAATCATATTATCCTCCGATGCATACCGCTGAACATTTATTAAATGCAACGATGGATAAAATTTTTGGCTGCGGTAGAGCATTTAGTGCGCACATCGAAAAGAAAAAATCAAAGTGTGATTATCATTT
>CAZVBT010000086.1:0-3587 GCA_964625385.1 uncultured Melioribacter sp.
GGTTGAAGTTGTTTTTTAATTTCATCTTTTACTCTATCGGGGATCATTTTCCCAATTAGGTGATCATATTCGTGAAGAATTACGCGAGCAAAAAGATCATCAGCTTCAATTTCTTTAATGTTTTCATCTGTATCTAAATAACGAACTTTAATTTTTTCAGGTCGTTCAACTTCTGCACGTAAAAGAGGAAGACTTAAACAACCCTCTTCCATTATTTGTGTTTCATCACTCTTTAAAATAATTTCAGGATTTATAAACACCATTGGCTTAAATTTTTCGTAACCTTCAACACCTTCTAAATCAACCACAAAAAGAGATTCAGTAAATCCAATTTGATTTGCAGCTAAACCAATTCCATTTGCATTTCGCATTGTATCAAACATGTTCCTTATTTTTTCAATTAAATTATCATCAACCGCTTTAACTGGTTTAGCTTTTTGCCTTAATATTTTATCACCGTAAACAGTTATTGGAATTATAGCCATTAGTTATTTATCACCTCTGCAGATATTTCTTCTGCACTTATATCCTTATAAATTAAAACTTCAGTAGAACAAAACAACATTCTAATTAGTAAACGAAAAATAATTAACAATTGTTGAAGTACAAAAGTGATTACTAAAAAGTATGCAGGCATTCTTGGTATGAATTTACCAATAATATTATAAATCAGAATACCAATAGCACCTAAAATAGCAACAATAATAAATACAGTAAATGCTTGTGAAAAATTATTTTTTAAGAATTTTATTACTGGAATGATTTCTTTGTGCACATTAAGATTATCATTAACAGCCAATGATACTTTAGTGTAATCAGAAATCATAGTTACACAACCAATCATAAAAATTAAAAAAACATACCTCAATGATTTTAATATAAATTCAAATAGTTCATTTTCTGAATTACTAAATATATTAGTGATTAAGTTTCCTAATTTATCGTATATAAAAAAGATGATAATGAAGAGTACAAGCGAATAGAACAAGACTTTGAAAAATCTAAAAAAATATTTCACCCCGCCATAAAAAAAATCAACCAAATGATTTTTAGGGGGATTATTGAAAATTGCAATTATACCCGCTAAAAAGAATGTTTGAATAATTGTATAAATTACAACAACTGCATAAATAGTAATTGGGATTTGGTCAAGTTGAATTTCATATAAGTGGCTAAATTGTAAAAACCAAAAGTAGTCAAATTCTTTTGTCAATCTATCGCTTATATTTGAATGTGAAAGATTAATTAATAATAAATTATAAAGAGGAACAGTTAAGACAATAGCACTAGCCGCATTCAAGAACCACATAAGAAAAACAATTCTAAAATTGTGAAATACTGAACGACTTCCATTGATCAAAATATTTTTAATTGATTTTATCATCCTATACTTCCTAAAATCATCAAAGCATTTTGAACCCAAAAAAACCATCTTGCTGCAAGTGAAAGTGAAGCAGTATATTTTTCTTCTACTGTCCAAGAGTTATTAGCAATATTTATATCAAGCAGGTTTTTTCTATTGATATCAACTTCTGCAGATAGTACTTTATTTAATGTGTTAAATGTGAAAATTTTCCATTTTTCTTTCCCATCCCATTTTCTTGTAAGTACATTTTTATCAGTAATCAAAGAAACATCTGTTTTAAAGATTCCATCTCCCAGTCTTTCGACTAAAACTTTATATTCAGTATCACTTATTTTATTCAGGCTTGTTACTCTGTAATCAAAAACTTTTGAGCTTTTTATGAATTCATCAAAAAACCAGTTCATATCTTCTCTTGAATACTGTTGTATAATTCTATAAAAGTCTTCTGCTTTGGGATGTTTGAATCTAAATTCTTTAAAATATTTTTTTAGAATTAAATTCATTTTTTCTTTTCCTAAATATCTTTCAAGTGTAAGCAAAACTAATTCTGGTTTGTTATACGAATTAACTATATAACTTAATCTTGTTGGCAATTTAAAAGATGTATCTGCAATTGTACCGAGATTTAAATTTTTGTAGTAGTTTGTGATTGCTTTTGCACCCTCTGGAATTATTGCATCAGTTAGAGTATAAATTATAGGTATATCACGATATGAAAGAAAGTTGATACCATAAATTGGGAAGTATTGTGCAACTTTGAAATTTTCCAAAATAGGTTGGTAATATTCATACATAATTTTGGTTGCAATGTATGAAGTAAATCCCTCATCAAGCCAAGCTTCATAAACTTCATTGTTAGCAATTAAACCATAAAAATATTGATGTGAAAATTCATGTGCGGTTAAATATTCGGGTTGACCTGTCTTTTTTCTTGCAAATAATTCTGCACTTACTGTAAATAATGTGGGATATTCCATTCCACTGGAGGCTGATGTTCTTGGAACATCAATTATTGAAATTGTTTGATAAGGATATTCACCAATATTTTCTTCAAAATATTTTAATGAATTTTTAACTGTATTAATATAACGTTCTGTATATCTTTTTCTCTCAGGTTGAACGTATGCAAAAATTTGAATTTGAGAATTATTTTGTCTTGTATAATAATCTTCTTCTTTTATGATTTCATCTGTAGTGAGCCAAGCAAAATCATGCACTCCATTTTGAAATATTTCATATTGTTTTTCCCCATTTATAATTTTTTCATTTTTAATTACTCCAGTGCTAGCCACAATATAATTTTCGGGTACTTTAATTTTTGCGGAATAGTTTCCATAATCTGAATAAAAGTTTAGATAAGGATGGTACTGACTACAAATCCAGTTGCCATTTTCAAAAACTCCAATTTTTGGAAACCACTGAGAAATAAAAAAGAAATTTCTACCACGCGCAGCACCAAATCTTTTTACACTTATAGGAATTTTTAACTCATATTCAAAATATATTTTTACTGATTCTTTTGGATTAATGTTTTTATCTAATATTACTTTTGCAACGGTACTATCATTAGGATTATTAATTTCTGGTTGAAAGTAAATTAATTGTTTTTCTTTCCCGTTCAATATAAATTTTTTGACTTCAATTTCAGTTTTGTTTTCCGGGTTGAGATGATATGCATTTGCGAATAATGTTTTATTGCTTTTATACGCATTTGCATAAAAGTGAAATTGCAATTCGTTAGTTGAATATTTTGAAATGTTTTTCCAGGTTATAATTTCTTTTACATATATTTTTTTTGTTCGATCATCAAATTCAATGTCAAAATCATAATTAGCTATTGGTTCATAATTTCTTTGTTCAGATTTTAATAATCCTTTTTCATAATCATTATCCGAAGTAAATATTTTAGAAGTGATATTTACACCACCATTATCATCAATTACATACAGAATTAATGTTAGTAAAAGTAAGAATGGTACGTAAATAAACTTTTTCATTTTTTATTTCAAAATATTATTCAGTAATTATTTTATCGATTTACATTTTCAAAAAGTTTTTAATCAAATAAGATTCGCGTATTGAAATACCCGTTGATAAAATTGTCTTACAGTTAAATACTTCATAAATTTTATCAACAATTAATATTCCGGCAACAATAATTTTTAATCTCTGATCATCGATACCTATAATTTTATTTAACTCACTTTCTAGTGCATTATTT
>CAZVBT010000087.1:0-4114 GCA_964625385.1 uncultured Melioribacter sp.
ATAAAATTTTTAATATTAGGAAAAATATAAAAAGCACCATTTGGTTTATGACAAATTAATCCTTCAATAGAGGAAAGCTCATCAAATAAAAAATTTCTTCTATTTTCAAATTCGTTCTTAAATAATATAACAGAATTTTGACTACCAGTTAATGCTTCCAAAGCAGCAGCTTGTGAAATGGAAGAAGCATTTCCGGTATTGTGGCTTTGATATTTTGCCATTGCGTTTATTATATCTTTATTAGCTGCTGCGTAACCTAATCGCCAGCCAGTCATTGAATATGTTTTGGAACAACCATTTATTGTTATTGTTCTTTCCTTTATAATTTTACTTGAAGAAGCAAAACTAAAATATTCCAAATTGTCGAATAATATCTTTTCATAGATTTCATCAGAAAGAATAAAGATGTTTTTAGTCTCAATTACTTTTGCTAATTCTAAAATTTCTTCTTTTTTATAAAAAGTTCCTGTTGGATTAGAAGGATTACAAATTATTAACAACTTTGTTTTTTCTGTAATTGCTTTGTTTAATTTTTCGGGAGTTATTTTAAACTCAGTAGATTCATCTGTAGGAATTATTATTGATTTACCGCCTGCAATATTTATCATTTCAGGATAAGAAACATAAAATGGTGAAGAGAAAATAACTTCATCACCTTCATCAATAATCGATTGAATTGCTAAAAAAATTGATTGTTTTGCTCCACTGCTTACAATAATTTCATCAGGTGAATATTCAAGTTTATTATCAACTTTTAATTTATGAGTAATTGCTTTTCTTAATTCGATAATTCCAACATTATTTGTGTATTTAGTGAAATCATTTTCAATCGCTTTAATAGCAGCTTGTTTGATATTTTCAGGTGTTGGAAAATCAGGTTCACCTACTGTCAAGTCAATTATATTTTCTCCTTTTTCGATTAATTGTTTTGCTTCGTTGGCAATTTTCATTGTAGGTGAATATGATATGTTATTTATTCTACTTGGGAAAATCAATTTATACTCCGAAAATTTTATGTAATAAAAAATATTATGGCTTTAATAAGCAGTCTTCATTTTGAAAGCAAATTCACCAGTAAAATTTGTAAATACAATATTAATCTTGGAAAAGTCATTTTTAACTTTGAATTGTTCAGTTAATGCATAATTTGTAAAGAGTAATCTATAAAAAGGTTTTGTACCATCTTTTAATATTACTTCTACTTTTGCAGAACCACTTGTTAAATTCGAAACTGCCAAAGATACTTTTACTGAATCTGTTGTAAAAGTTAAACTATAGCTTTCATCCTTTGTGAATTTATTTGCTTTAATTGAATAAGAAAAATTTTCATTTGAAATTGAAACAGAGGGAGTGTTATTGAAATTTTCCTCGGGTATTACTAAAGAATCTTCATTTTTTTTACAAGAGGAAAGTAAGACAATTACAAATAATATTATTAATGATTTAATAAAAGTTTTCAATGGATACCTTTTTTATGATTTAAATTAGAGAAATTTGTCACCCTTCGACTGTGCTCAGGGTGACAAAAATTACTTAATTTGTGATAATCTTATTGGTCCAGCATTTATTACTTCTTGTGAACAACCTTTTTCAAATAGTTTGAAATTTTCATTAAAGCGAGCTGCAAGAGCATCATACTTTTTCCAATATTCATCTTTATTTCCCCAAGAGGATTCAGGATATAAAACATCTTCGGGAACATCAGGACAAGTCAATGGAACTTCGAAACCAAAAAGTTTATCTTTTCTATATTTAACATTATCAAGTTTACCTTCAAGAGCAGCGTTTAATAAATTTCTTGTATGGCGAATGCTAATTCTTTTTCCAACACCAAATCTTCCACCAACCCAACCAGTGTTTACTAACCAAACATTTGCATTATGTTTTATGATTCTTTGTTTTAACATTTCAGAATATTCAAACGGATGACGAACCATAAAGGGACCGCCGAAACAAGCTGAGAATGTAATTTGAGGCTCAATTCCCAAGCCGATTTCTGTCCCTGCAATTTTAGAAGTATAACCACTAATAAAATGATATTGTGCTTGTTCAGGAGTTAAACGTGCAATCGGAGGCATAACACCACTAGCATCGCATGTTAAAAAGATAACATTTTTTGGATGGCTTCTTACGTAGCCTTCTGGAATTATATTCGGAATAAAATCTAAAGGATAAGATGCACGAGTATTTTCTGTAATTGAATCATCATCGAGATCAATACTTCTTGTTACAGGATCATAAACAACATTTTCTAAAATTGTACCGAAGCGTTTTGTGGTAGCGTAAATTTGTGGTTCATGTTCTGCAGAAAGGCGAATTACTTTTGCATAACATCCAGCTTCAAAGTTGAATACACCATCGGAACTCCAACCATGTTCATCATCTCCTATTAATTTTCTTTTAGGATCGGCTGATAAAGTAGTTTTACCAGTTCCGCTTAATCCAAAGAATAATGCAACATCACCTTGATCACCAACATTTGCAGAACAATGCATTGGTAATACATCTTGAAATGTTAATAGAAAATTTAAAACTGTAAAAACAGATTTTTTAATTTCACCAGCATAAAGTGTGTTTGCTATTATAGCTGTTCTTTGGTCAAAGTTTAAAATTATTCCAGTATCACTTCTTGTTCCATCATAAATAGGATCAACCTTAAAGCCGGGAACAGCAATTACTGTAAACTCTGGTACAAAATTTTTAAGTTCATCTTTGTTATTTGTTATGATGAACATATTTCGAACGAACAAGCTATGCCAAGCTTTTTCAGTTATAATTCTAACCGGAAGTTTATAATCAGGATCGGCACCAGCATAAACATCTTGAACGAATAATTCTTCACCTTGAGCCCATGCTTGTAATCTGCCCATCAATTGAGACCATTTTTCATGGGCATAGGGACGATTATATCTTCCCCACCAAATATCTTTTGATGTTGAACTTTCAAGAACAATATATTTATCTGAAGCCGCACGAGCTGTGTGCTTTCCTGTATTAACAATTAAAGGTCCTTGTTTAGCAATTTTACCTTCATTACGAAAAATTATTTCTTCATATAAAGCTTCGTTAGGTAAATTCCAATAAACACGATCAAGATTAGTTAATCCTTGATTTTTCAATCTGAAATCAGAAGCGAGTTCAAGTGCTTGTTTTGAAGCTGGAGTATTAAATTCTAAATATTTACTCATAACCAATCCCTCACTAATTTACGGTCACCAATATAAAGTTCGTTAGGTGAATTTGGATCTAAAGCCCATTTCATTCTTTCGATTCCTTCTTCAATATCTTTAATTGTACCACAGTAACTAATTCTTAAATGACCATCTAAACCAAATTCTTTACCGGGAACAGTTAATACCATAACTTTATCAATCAAATAGTTTGAAAGTTTTTGTGAATCTTTTTCATAAGCTGAAAAATCGGCAAAGAGATAAAATGTTCCATCAGGGACATGAACTTTAACACCATCAAAAGATCGGAGTTGTTCAACTAAAACATTGCGATTATTTTCTAATGTAACACGAAGACTTTCAACACTTGATTGAATTCCATTTAATGCACCAACAGCAGCTTTTTGTAAAAGTACAGAAGGACCACTTGTTTGATGCCCTTGAATATTGGACATTGCTTCAATTAATTTTTTGTTTCCCACAGCCCAGCCAATTCTAAAGCCAGTCATTGCATATTGTTTTGATACGCCATTGATGATTAGTAATTTACTTTCTTCAACTGATTTTTTTGTATAGTCATAAGCACTAATTGGTTTTCTTCCGTCAAAGACTAAACGATGATAAATATCATCCATTATTAAATAGATTCCACGTCTTTCACAGAAATCAACAATATCGGCAATGAACTCTTCTGAATACATTGCACCTGTTGGGTTATTTGGAGAGTTAATAATAATTGCTTTGGTGTAAGAACCAACTCTCATTTCAATATCTTTTAAGCGAGGATAAAAAGTTCCATCTTCCGGAAGAACAGGGACAGGAATTGCCCCGACAAGACGTGCCATATCAGGATAGCTTACCCAATAAGGTGCAGGAAAAATAACTTCCTCTTGCGGATTTAAAATTGCCTGAAGTGCAACCATTATTGCTTGTTTTGCTCCGCT
>CAZVBT010000088.1:0-8629 GCA_964625385.1 uncultured Melioribacter sp.
TTGATCTTCGATATGGTGGACATATTTTCTTAGGAATAAATGAACTAAATCAAGAGGCGGAAAAGAAATCATGAAGAAAAATATAATTGCCGGTTTAGATCTTGGTACAACTAAAGTTTGTGCAGTCATTGCTGAACATGTTGATTCAAATGTAAATATTCTTGGATTTGGTGTTTCTCCATCAGAAGGATTAACACGTGGTTTAGTTGCAAACATCAGCAAAACGGCAGAAGCTATTACAGAAGCAATGAATATTGCAAGTAACCGTGCTGGTTTATCAATTAAAGAATTAAACGTTGGTGTTGCCGGTGAACATATTACAAGTTTACGTCATCGTAATTATGTTACAATTAATAATCCAGATCATGAAGTTTCACAAGCAGATTTAGATAGATTACGTCAGGATGTTTATTCAATCAGAATTCCTTCAGATAGAGAAATACTTCACATTATACCAGAAGAATATTTTGTTGATCACACAGGTGGAATTGATGATCCAATTGGAATGAGCGGTTCACGTCTTGAAGCCGTTAATCATGTTGTATTAGCTTCTGTGCCGGCTCTTCAAAATATTAAAAAGTCAGTTGAACGTGCTGGCTTCATTCCAAAAGAATTAGTTCTTCAACCAATTGCATCAAGTTTATCAGTTCTGGATGAAAACGAAAAAGATTTAGGTGTTGCTTTAATTGATATTGGTGGTGGAACAACAGACCTTGCAGTTTTTCATCGCAAATCAATTAAACATACAAAAGTTATAGGCGTTGCTGGAAATCAGGTTACAAATGATATAAGAGAAACATTGGGAATAATTACAAGCGAAGCCGAAAAATTAAAAATTGAACATGGCTTTGCTACTGAATCTGCAATGTTACGCGATGAAGATATTTTTATTAAAGCTGTTGGTGCAAGAGGCAATATTAAAGTTCCTCTATCGTTATTAACTCAAATTATAAGTGTAAGAATGAGAGAACTTTTTACATTAATTGATAATGAATTAAGAAACAGTGGATTAAAAAATAAAATTAAAGCTGGTATTGTTTTAACCGGTGGTGGTTCACTTTTAACTGGTTGTGAAGAATTAGCTTCAGAAGTTTTTGGTTTACCGGCTCGCATTGGAATTCCTTTGAATTTAGGAAAAGGATTATCTAAAGAAATTGAAAGCCCTGAATTTGCAACAGTAGCTGGCTTAATTAAAGGTGTTCCGGGTAAAGTTGTTGAAGATGTTTATACAAAGGCAACAAAAGAGAAAAAAAATAAAGTTAATAACATCTTTAAAAAACTAACTGATTTTTTTGAAAACTTATGATTAAAAATTTTATGAGAATAAATTATTTAAAAACCACAACAAGGAGGTAGCATGTCCACATCTATTGAATTAAAGGAAAAAAGAGCTCGTTTTTTTCAGTTAGAAAAACAAAAACCACTTTCTGCACAAATTAAAGTAGTAGGAGTAGGCGGTGGTGGATGCAACGCTGTTGATAGCATGATTAACAGAGGATTACGCGGCGTTGAATTTATTGCCATAAATACTGATGCTCAAGTTTTGGAAGCAAGTTTAGCTTCTCATAAAATTCAAATTGGAACTAATGTTACCCGTGGATTAGGTGCTGGTGCCGATCCTACAGTTGGTAGAAAAGCCGCTGAAGAAGATAAAGAAAAAATTGCGCGTGCTTTCGATGGTGCAGATATGGTTTTTATTACTGCTGGTATGGGTGGGGGAACAGGAACTGGGGCTGCTCCACTGGTTGCTTCTATTGCTAAAAGTCTTGGCGCTTTAGTTATTGCAACCGTTACAAAACCTTTCTCATGGGAAGGTAAAAAAAGAATGAAAAATGCTGAAGAAGGCATTAAAGAACTTAAACAATTTGTGGATTCATTAATTGTTGTTCCAAATAGTAGAATTCTTTCTATAATTGAAAATGGAACTTCTGCTGAAAAAGCTTTTGATAAACCAAATGAAATTCTTTACGAAGCAACAAGAGGAATTTCTGATATAATTACTATCAGAGGTGTAATTAATGTTGACTTTGCTGATGTCAGAACAGTTATGAAAGATAGCGGTCAAGCTTTAATGGGTTGTGGTATTTCAAGTGGTGAAAACAGAGCTGTTGATGCCGCTCATAAAGCTATTTCTTCTCCTTTGCTCGAAGGTGTTTCAATCAAAGGTGCTAAAGATATTTTATTAAATGTTAGTGGTCCTTCAAGCATGACTATGGAAGAAATTGAAAAAGGTAACAATGTTATTTTTGAAGCGGCTGGTAATGATGTAAATGTAATTTTTGGAGCTGTTATTAAAGATGAAATGCAGGATTATATTTCTTACACTGTTATTGCAACAGGCTTTGATGAAAAAGTTTCTGCTCAGCCAATTTCTGAACTTAAAGAAACTCCCAAAAGAACTAAACAAGTTGTTAACAGTGATTTAAACAATAATTTCAAAAAAGGTTTTGATGTTATTGATGAAACAGATTTAACTATTCCAACAATTATTAGAAATCAAAGCAGAAAAACAAAAGAATTTATGTCTGGTGGACTTTTTGATTTGGAAACAGGTTTTTCTTCAAACGAAACCCAAAATGATTTTTCTTTCAGAGATAGTGAAAGTGGAAGTTCATCTTTCTTAAGAAAAATTATGGATTAAAGTTCTCTCCTATGTAGTTGCCCTTAGGCTGCCTGAATTTGCCTTGTTGTGGTGATGTGGTAAATTAATTCGGGCAGTCTTTTTTTTATAGTAACTTTAAAACTCTTAATATTTTTCTATTCAATTCACTTTTCTTATTTTTTAAGTACAAATAATGAGTAACCCAAAATGAAAAATATTTTTTATATGATAGTTTTTTTTGTGAGTATTAATCTTGTTATTGCACAAGAGGAGGAAGATGTTGGTTGGGTTTCAAGATTTGGTGCAGCTGGTGGAATTTCTCCTACTTTTGTTTTTCCTAACCTTGATATGTTAAACAAAGAAATTAAAAATTTCGGATTAGCTGATATGAGCAACGGGCTTTTTACTTTTGGTGGTGGTGGTTATGTTTATCTTATGTTTATTGAAAATGTTAGAATTGGTGGAATTGGCTTTGGAGGTTCTAAAAATGTTAAAGGAAATGTTAGTTTATCCGGCAGCAATTTAAATCGTGAAGTTGATTATGATTTTGGCTTTGGTGGGTTTACTTTTGAATACACTTTACCTTTTATTAAAGGTATTGCTGTATCTGTTGGTGGAATTTTTGGCGGCGGTAGTCAAATAATTTCAATTTATGAAAGTAGGGGAAATTATTCATGGAACAATTCATGGCCAGGTAATTCTATTTATAATTCATCTGTAAGTAATGAAATTAAAAATAATTTTTTCTCTATAACACCAACATTAAATATTGATTTCCCATTAACTCGTTTTGTTGCTATAAGAATTGGTGGTGGTTACTTGTTAAATTTTTCGGATAAATGGAAATTGAACAATGATTTAAATATAATCAACGTTCCAAAAGATCTTACTTCTAATAATTTTTTTATACAAACAGGAATTTACTTTGGCTTTTTCGCATTCTAATTTGAGGGCAAAATGAAAAATATTTTAATAACCGGCGGAGCTGGTTTTATTGGCAGTAATTTTATCAATTATATTTTACAAAACAGAGATGATGTTAAAATTGTTAATATTGATAAACTTACTTATGCAGGTAATTTAGAAAACTTAAAACCGGTTGAAAATAATTCAAATTATAATTTTGTACGTGGTGATATAACAAATCGTGAACTTGTGGATTACATCTTTAGAAAATTTGATATTAAATATGTAATCAACTTCGCAGCTGAATCTCATGTTGATAGGAGTATTTTAGGATCAGAAATTTTTTACAGAACAAATGTAATTGGTACTAATGTTTTACTCGAGGCTTCAAGAAGATTTGAAGTTGAAAAATTCTTACAAATTTCTACAGATGAAGTTTATGGCAGTTTAGGAGAAATAGGTTTATTCACAGAACATACTCCAATTTCTCCAAATAGTCCTTATTCTTCAAGTAAAGCTGCTGCTGATTTAATGGTTCAGGCTTTTCATCATACTTATGGATTACCAACTGTAATTACAAGATGTTCTAATAATTATGGCCCGCTTCAATTTCCTGAAAAACTAATTCCGCTTATGATTATTAATGCATTGAACAATAAAAAACTTCCTGTTTATGGTGATGGTCTTAATGTCAGAGATTGGATTTATGTGATAGATCATAACAAAGCTGCAGAATTAGTTTTTGAAAAAGGAAAAGTTGGTGAAGTTTATAACATTGGTGCAAGCCGCGAAATGAAAAACATTGAAATTGTAAAATTAATTTTGAATAATCTTGGTAAGACAGAAGATTTAATTGAATATGTTAAAGATCGTCCCGGTCATGACAGAAGATATGCAATTGATTCATCAAAAATTCAAAATGAACTTGGTTGGAAACCATCCTTTGAATTTGAAGAGGCAATTGAATTTACAATTGAATGGTATTTAAAAAATAAAAACTGGTGGGAAAGAATAATTTCCGGCGAATACCAAAAATATTATGAAGTTCAATATGGAAATCGTTAATTTTGGCAAGCATTAAAAAGGAGTTTTTACTGCCTGATTTTTACCATTCATTTTTTACTCACAAATTTTAACAAACGTAGTGTTAATATGAAAAAACTTATTTTAGCTATTTTATTCATCTTTTTGAATTTATATGCACAAGAAGAATCTTCAACTACAAAACAAAACCCACTTTTAGCTTTACAATCAATTACTGTTACTATTGGTGGCGATTTTATTTTAACTGGTTCTTTTACTGCATTTAAAACACAAAGGTTAGATCATTTTGTTACTACTGTTTTTACTCAGGCTCAACAAAAAGCAATGCAGTCGTTAAATACAATTGAAACTATAAATCAAATTAAAAAGAACATTGATCGTTATCCTTTAAGAGATATTACCCTTAAACATTCAGATGGTTCAGTTCAAAAAATTGATTTATTGAGATTCAGATTGCTTGGTGACTTTAAACACAATCCTTATTTATTAAATGATGACGTAATAATTTTTCCAACTTATGATGAAGAGAGAAACTTTGTTGAAATTCAGGGAGCAGTAAATAAACCGATAAAATTTCAATTCGTTGATGGTGACAAGTTAAGTGATGCAATTTTATTCGCAGGCGGTTTGAATAAAGCTTATGACAATATCCAGAAAGCTGAAATAACCCGATTAGATAATGCGGGAGAGAAAGAAGAAAAAATAATTGTTGATATTAATAATGATTATGATTTAAAAAGAGGTGACAGAATAAAAATTTTAAGCGATGAAAATCATAAACTTAGCTTTAAAGTTTTGGTTTTGGGCGAAGTAAAATTTCCCGGATATGTTTATGTTAAAAGAAATGGTTCGACATTAAAAGACGTAATTGAAAAAGCTGGCGGTTTTAAAGATAATGCTGATTTATCAAGAGCTGAAGTGATTCGTGATTACAATTCAATTGACATGCTTCGTAAAATGAATTTTGAGGATATTTATTTAAACAAACAACAAAATATACCTGCTGAATATCAGCTTAAGATGAAGCAGTTAAAAGAGAGTTTGAAACTTGCACGCCTAAATAATCTACTTGAAGAAGATACTTTATTTTTTAATATAGATAATCAATTAAGAGTTTTACAAACTGAAAGTTTAGTTGATTTCACAAAAATTAATGACCCTGATTCTGATGAAAGTAATTTTATAGTTAAAGATGGTGATTTAATTCTTGTGCCAGATAAGTTTGATTACATTTATGTTTTTGGACAAGTTGCTAAAGCAGGATATATAAAATACTCTGAAGGCAAAGATTATAAATATTACATTGAAAAATCTGGTGGTAAAGCAGAAACAGCTCGCGATGATGATGAAGTGATAATTGTAAAAGGAAAAGAAATGAATTGGATTACAAAAGACAAAGAAAATGTGAAAATTGAACCGGGTGATTTTATCTATGTGCCAAAAGAAATTCCAAGAACATTTTGGTATCACTTTTCAAAGGTTTCTGCTGTTGTTAGTGTTATTGGCAGTGTAGCAACTTTAATTTTATTATTAAAACAATTTGCTAAATAAATTTTGGTAAATAAATGGAAAACAAAGAATCAATAATTGAAAAAGAAAAAGTAGGCGGAACACTTTTAGAGTTTATTTCAGTTCTTGTTAAATATAGATGGTTTTTAATTTTATTTGTATTCTTAATAACTGCTGGTGTAACAATATATGCATTGCTTTCACCCAAATGGTATAAATCAACATCTTCAGTTTTTCCTGCTGAAAAGAACGACCTTTTATCAATGTTATCAGGTGTTTCAAATTTAGCTAAGGGATTTTCTGCCAGTAAAGGATTAGCTGCTTTAACAGGATCAAATTCTGAAGCCGATAGATATGTTGCAATCTTAAAAAGTTCGACTATGACAAAAGATGTTATTAATAAATTTAATTTAAGAAAGCATTATGAAATGGAAGATGACTTTTATGAAGATATTGTAAAGGAATGGTTTTCAAATATGGATTTAGAAATTCAAGATGAAGGGAATCTTACAATAACTGTTTATGATAAAGATCCAAAACTTGCTGCAAGTATATCTAATTATTTAGTTCAAAGATTAAATGAAATTAATACTGATTTATCAATCACTAATGCAAAAGCTAATAGAGAATTTGTTGAAAAAAGATATTTCCAAAATTTGAGCGATATAAAAAATTTAGAAACACAAATGCAAAATTTTCAGGAAAAGTATGGTGTTGTTGCTGTCCCCGAACAAATTGAAGCAACTGTAAAATCTATGTCAACTATTTATGTCGATTTATATAAAAAGGAAATTGAATATAACGTTTTAAAGCAAACTTATGGTTTTGATCATCCTATGGTAAGCACTTCTAAAATTGAGATGGATGAATTAAGAAAAAAAATTAAGCAGTTAAATAGTGGAAGTGATGATTCACAAAAAGATGTAAAATTAATAATTCCATTTAAAGAAGCTCCTGCAATTGGTAATGAATACATTAAGATTTTCAGAAATTTAGAAATTCAATACAAAATTTTAGAGTTTATACAACCATTGTATGAACAGGCTAAAGTTGAAGAAGCAAGAAATACACCTTCTGTTATTGTAATAGATAAAGCTGAACCCGCAACCAAAAAATCAAAACCAAAAATTTCAATTTATGCTTCAATTTCATTTATTGTTTCATTGTTTTTAGGACTTGCAATTGTTTTTACATTAGAACTATTGAATAAATTCAAGGCCATGGATTCTGGCAAGTATGATTTTATAATAAATGAATTTAGAAAAGATCTTAAGAAGTTCAGCAAGAAATAATTTAATCCTTCTTAATTAAAAGTTAGATTGGTTATATGAGTGAAATTAAAAAGTTAAGGAATAATTCATTCCTGTCATTATTATCAATACTTTCAAGACTTATTCCTAATTTTTTAATTTTCTTATTTGTTGCAAGAATTTATAAACCAGATGAATTTGGCATGTTTTCTTATGCTCATACTTTGGCAAACACGTTTTTACTAATAGCAGATTTTGGTTTTGATGTTTTATTAACAACAGAAATAGCTAAAAATAAAAATCGTGTTTCTGAAATTGTCTCTGAATTTTTAACATCAAAAATTATTTTTGTTATTGTTGCTGTAATATCAATGTCTACATTTATATTTTTGAAAAGTAACAATACAAGTGAAATTATACTCGGTTTTGTGTTTTTGTTTTACATGGTTTTTAATTCTTTTTCGAATTTTTTGATTTCTGTTTTCAAAGGTCTTGAAAAATTTTACTATGAAACTACAGTTTCTTTGATAATGAACCTTGCTCTTTTATTACTTTCTTTTATTTTTATTTATACAACCAAAAACATTTTTTTAGTAGCCTTTGCTTATGGAATATCAAGGTTGTTTGCAATTATCTCGAGTGCAAAATTTTTTAGAAAGGAAGTTGTTTTAAGATTTGTAAAATTTAATAAGAATGATTTTTTATCAGCTATAAAAAAAAATATAGTCTTCGGGAGTTTAGTTATATTAAATAACTTACTTTATCAGTTGGATACTTTATTCCTAGGAGTTCTAAAAGACAATTATAACGTTGGTATTTATCAATCGGTTAAAAATTTGATGTTCATTCCGTTTATTATTCCGGGAATAATTTACAATTCATTTTTGCCAACAATGTCAAGATTGTTTAAAGAAAATAGTGGAGAATGGTTTTCATTAACAAAGATTTTTTTCAAACTCACTTTAGTAATAAGTATGATTATTTCTGTCATCAGTTTTTCATACCCAAAAGAAATAATTCAATTTTTTTATAGTGAAAAAAATTATAACGATTCTATCATTATTCTTAAAGTCGCTTCTTTTGTTATTCTTCTAAGAATAATTTCTGATTTTTTTGGAGTAATGTTAATTACAACTGACAAACTAAAAAAACACATTCTAACATCAGCTTTAGGAATAATTACAAGCGTGTTCTTATTTTATTTGATTATACCAAAATACAATGCACTTGGAACTATGTTATCTTATTTGATAATTATAATTTTTGTATTAATAATGTTCATAAAACCAAATTATGATATTTTTATAAAAAAAATATT
>CAZVBT010000089.1:0-19538 GCA_964625385.1 uncultured Melioribacter sp.
CCCTGTCAATTAGTAAGAGACCATATTATTTCATGGACAAATCAAGGTGATATTGTATTAGACCCAATGAGTGGAAGTGGAACAACAGCAAGAGTGGCAGCAGAAATGGGTAGAAATTACATTGGGATTGATATAAGCCATGAATACTGCGAACTTGCAAGGAAAAGAATAAAACTAATTGAAATGCAACCAAGATTATTTATTGTTGAAGAACCAGAAGAAGTACTGCACCCAACATCGTGTATAAGTAATGGCGGGGATTGTAGCGATATTTAGCATCCTACCTTGCATCAAGTTAAGTGTAATTTGACAGAGCAGTACTCCGAAGTCCGCCACTACTCATACACGCAACCGTTAGCCTCAATTGAAAAAATCAGCGGCAACCACAGTTAAATTAAAAAGCAACTCCAATCACATTGGCAAGCAATATCATTTTTTCTCTTTTGATTCACCGCTAAACCAGTTTGTGCCAAACAATCTAAATGAAGGAGCCTGATATTCTTTGGGCAAATAATCCTGCGGAATAGTTGTTTGGTTTCCATCCCGCATAGCACCGTAATGCGGCGACATAATTTCAACGCCAGCTTCGTTGAATCCTCAATGGTTAATTCAAAAATGATTATATCGTCGTTTTAACAACATTGAAAAGATCACTAAAGAGAGCGACCTGCAATAGAAAGATCGCGATCTTATTGTGAGAAGCAGTTTACTTGAGCAAAATCATTTTGCGTGAGCTAATATTTTCTGCGCCTTGAATTTTATAAATATAAACTCCACTACTCAAATTGCTTGCATCAAAATTTAATTTGTATTTACCAGCGGATTTATATTCATTAACAAGAGTTGATACTTCTCTGCCTAAAACATCATAAATTTTTAATGTTACAAATCCATTTTTTGGTAAATGATATGATATTGTCGTGCTTGGGTTAAATGGATTTGGATAGTTTTGCAAAAGGTCAAAATTAGTTGGTGATTGTGTTAGTAAATTATTTTCAACATCAGTAGCCCATCCCATTTTACCATTAATATAATCAGCGAGGTTTTGCCCCATTACTAAATGATGGCGTACACGCGGATGCTTGGTCCATTTCGTATCAAACGGGAAAAAGAATGTACCAAGTTTAGAATCATTATCGTTGCTCTTCATATATTCAACTGCTCTTTCAATATATCCAGGCCAAGGAGAACCCGATCTTGTTGCATCCATACTTCCTAAAGAGCAAACTATGAAAGCATTGGGATGTTTGCTTCGAATTGTTCTTACAAAATCCACATAAGCAGCAACCCGTTGAGATGAGTCCGGAACAGGATTTAAATTGTTAATCAACCAGCTATCATTCTGGAAAAGATTTATCACAACCACATCTGGAATGAATTCATCAAAATTCCATTGGCTTGCTGCATCATCGGGATTAAGACGATAGTAATAATCAGACATCACCATAGGGAACCAACTTTTCATAATTCCTATCCCGCTTTTCGCAATACACATATAGTCGGCATTCAGCAAACGCGATGCTACAGCACCATAAGCCAGAAAATTATTCTCCTGTGACAAATTATCGTCACCGCTATTATCAGGTGCTTCGTTTCCATAACCACATGTTATAGAATTACCATAAAACAATATTTTGCGTTCTGGTCTTGGCGGGGGAGGGAGTAAGGTTTTTCCATCGTTTATTTGAACACCCAAAAATTTTGTAGGACCTGTAGAAGCTTCGGTACGCCTGAAAATAAGCATACTATGGACAGTGTCAGTTAATGTTATTGATACAAGATAGATTTGATTTCCTGCATTGCAATTAATAATGTATGGGTGCTCGTAATCCTCATCAATAAAAACATTATAATATGAATTACCCGTCTGATCATCAAGTCGAATGAATAACATTGATCCCTCAAAATTGGCTTTGATATAAGTGCCAGGCCAGTAAAGAACGGGCTTATCGGGCACTGAAAAGTCAATCCTGCCAGTATATTGAAAATATGGATGGTCTGAGTTGATTATTGTTGTTGCAAATAAGTTTGAACAGAAAGAGAATATAACAGCAAACTGAAAGAACAAGTTTTTTATCTTTTTATTTAACATTTCGGCTCCTGCTATTTTAATTTAAAATTGTTATAGGAAAAGATTTTATAATAACAGCTTTCAGAAAAACACACCCAAAATTTATTAAAATAAATGAAATTATGTAAAGATAATTTTACCTTTTTCCAGACAGAAAAAATCCGGAATTCGGATAATTATGAAAGATAATTATCTTTGTTTCTCTTTGAAAACAACCCAAAGTTACCTGTTTTCCGAATACAAATCCGGGTTAAATCAAAGTGCCGTTTATTCAGATATATTTAGAAATTTTAAATACTACAAAAACACAAACGAATATCCGGCACTTTGAGAGGAACTATTTTAACAAAATTAATTTTTTAACCGATGAAAAATCAGCAGCCTGAAGCTGATAAATATAAACTCCGCTGGCAAGCGCATGAGCATCGAAGATTACTTCATATTTCCCGGGTGATTGCAAATTATCTACCAGTGTTTTTACTTCATTCCCCAGAATATCAAAAATCTTTAATACAACATGCGAGCTTTTGGGCAAAGAATATGCAATTTTTGTTGTTGGATTAAACGGGTTCGGAAAATTCTGTTCCAAAGAATAATTTTTTGGAATTGTTTCATCTTCTACGTCTGTGGTTACTTTAAAAATCGTCGAATCAGACCAATCAGACCATTTCAGGTTATGATCTCTGTATCGGACACGATAATAATAAATTAACGTGGTATCAAATCTTGACTGGTTAAAGGATAATTTTGTTAAATCCAATCCCTTGTTTTTATCAATTGGATTATATTGGGCATCAGCACCGTAAACATTTTTCCAGTGTACCATAGTATCAATCACTGTTGTAGCAAATGACTCCTGTTTTGAAATCTGAATTCGAATCGTCATCAAAGAATCAGAATTAATTGCAGAGGAATTCAGAATAATTTTCCCTTTACTTATGTTTGGCGTGAAAACACTTGGTTTAGCCGGTGCTGGCTGTTTAACTTTTTTATACCATGAATCCATCACCTCATTATCTCTTGCAAAACTTGTATTTCCAAGACTGAACATTTTTGACTCAAAAGTTTTTGCTGCAACATCAATTTCAATTAACTGATAATGAAAATTATCTATTGTTACATGAATGTTTGGGTAATCGTTATTTTTATACGCACCCCATCTGTCAATTGCACCACCACCGCCGCCACCGCATACAATGCGGAAATCACCCACTTCGGGCTGGGACATGGTTTCGATTGTCCCTCTTTCAAACCCATGAGTATGTCCGTAAGAAAGTTGTATTACTTTTGTGTATCGTTTGAGAACAGGAATAATTTTGTTTGTAATATATGAAGGACCAGCGTCAAAGGTGATTCCTTCTCCCCACAATTCAGTTATAGGGAAATGATGAACAATTATGAAAACAAAATCAATCGTCGTATCTGCCTGTGCTAAAGTAAGCCGCTGTTCAAGCCAGCTTTTCTGTATATCGCCAGCGTTTGTCGCAGAGATATTAGAATTTAATCCGATGAATAAAGTATTCCCGACAGTGAAAGACCAGAATCTCTCATTCAATGTGCTTATTGAAGGATAAGTTGAAAAATCATCATACTTCATATAATTATAATAATTGGGATGTTCAATCTCATGATTTCCGGTAACTGTCATAATTGGCAGCCAGGGAGATAGTTTAGACATAACAGCGAAATATTGATCTGTCCACTGAACAATATTTGACCCGTCAACAACAAGATCACCTGAATGCAAAATAAAATTTATATGATTCTGAATATCATCGCCATAAAGTTGCTGTATTTTTTTCTTGGCTTCCCACTGAATCTTTTTAGCCATAGTTGTATCATTGTTATGTGTATCACTGAATAATAAAAATCTGATTTTGCCCGTATAGTTGCTGCCCGGAAGAGTTTTAAAAGAATATATCTGTGAATTACCGCTTCCGCTGTTAAGCCTGTAAAAATACTGAGTGTTTGGCTGAAGATCAGTTAATTTAACAGAATGCCATCTGTAATCACCGGCTATAATTTCACTTGTTCCTGTTTTAGTGCTTCCCAAAGATTCGGTTGTTCCATACTCAACCTGAGTAAGAGTAGCTAAAGTATCATGCCAGCAGACGTAAATAGAATTTGGCTGGGGAGTTTGCAGATATGGAACAAGTACCAATTGTCTTGTTGGTGGTTTGGTTGTTTGATGACCATATCCACCCAAAGCCGCTATTTCAGTTTGAGATAATGCATAATTCCAAATTGCAACTTCTGCAACATCAATTTCTCTATCTTCACCGTCTTCATCAGCAAAAAGCAGAACCAAATTATCGAGCGAGTACCTTCCATCAATTCCCTGAATATTTCCCTGCCGCATAAGCTGTCCATCAAGGTACATTAAATATTGAGTTCCGTTTTTTACTGATAAAACCAGTCTGTACCACTCATTTTGTTTAACAGCATAAGATGAATATCCAAGCGCACCAGTTCCTATGTTGCCGTTTGTATTTATGAACAGATCTCCATCATCATTATTGTTTGGATTTAACTGGAAGAAACAATGCCAACCATCAAGAGCAGGAATGCGGAAATCAATTTGCAACGAATATTCATTAACCTTTAATCCGCCGCCATTGGGTTTAATTCCATGTTCCATTTTGTAGTGACTTCCCGGTCCAATTTTTACAGCGCCATTTCCATCAGCCGGACCCGAAATGGTTGAGTGAGAACCAACGAGAACTAAATCTTTGCCAAGATTAGGCTCAGCAGCAAGCGGACTGGATGAATTATCAAATTTCCAATGTCCTACTAAAGCATTCTCCTGAGTTCCGCCACCGCCAAGATCATGACCAAAACCAGCAAGCAACGGGACTTCATCTCCATTAAGTGCTCTGTCCCAAAAAGCTATTTCCGCAACATCCATTTCAGCATCTTCTCCATCATTATCAGCCAATAAAAGAAGAGGATCTGTGAAAGAAAATCTTCCGTCAATTTCCTGAACATTTCCCTCAAGCAATAATTGCCCGTCAAGATAATATCTGTAATGAGTACCATTTTTTACCGAGATTATAAATCGGTACCATTCATTGGCATTAAGCTTATAGGCACCATATCCAGTGGACCCAGTGCCAATCTGACCAGATGTATTTATAAAGCAGTCTGCATCATCAGTATTTGCCACTGTGGTTTGATAAAATGCTCTCCATGTTGATATATCTTTTACTTTAAAATCAAATTTCAAAGTATATTCGTTTATCTTTGAACCGCCCCCATTTGAAGTTAAGCCAGAAAACATCTCATAATGGCTTCCGACTCCGATTCTGACAGCTTTATCTGTCAGTGTGGGACCATCAACTGATTCATGAGTACCAACTAATGTTAAATCTTTTCCGTAATAGGATTCAACCAAACTGGACGGATCATCAAATTTCCAAAGTCCCGCTGGCTGGAGGGCTGTCATTGGCAGGTTATGACCATATCCGCCAAGTTCTAATGCCTGAGAGGCTGTCAAAGGCTGATCCCAAATTGCAAGTTCTGCGCAATCAATTTCGCCATCATCACCGTCGTTATCACCAAAAATTAATAGTGAACTCTCCATTGAAAATCTTCCGTCAATTTCCTGAATAATTCCATCTTTCAGCAAGTGTCCATCAAGATAGTATTTATAATATTTGCCATTTTTGACAGATACAACAAGTCGGTACCATTCATTAGCCGTTATTGCATAATCGGAATATCCGGTAGCTCCAACACCAATATTTCCATTGGTATTAATGAAGCATTCGCCATCATCATCATTTATAGAATTTAGCTGAAAAAATGTTTTCCATGAGCCAACGGATTTAATTCTGAAATCGAACTGAAGTGAATAATTATTAACTTTAGTACCGCCGCCGTTTGCAGCAATTCCATGTACAAGTTTATAATAACTTCCGATTCCGATTGTTACAGCGCCGTTTCCTGATTGAGGACCCTCTATGGCGGTATGTGAACCAACCAGTTCGAGAGCGTTACCATTTTCGGCTTTCAATAAATTTGAACCGTCATCAAATTTCCACCAACCTTTTCTTTCAGATACTTGGGCAGAACTGTCAATATTAACGAAAAGAATTGACAGAACGATAAATAATAGAACTCTTTTCATTTACACCTCCATTTGTTTTTTTTAAGAGCAATTTTATAATATATGTTTTTCAGAGCAAATTCTCTTTAAAGGCTTTGTACACGGCTCCAGTGCTTGTATTAACATGAAGTTTAGCGTAAATATTTTTCAAATGTGTATTAACTGTATGAAAACTCAAAAATAATTTGTCGGCAATTTGCTGCTTTGTTAAACCAGCAGTTAAGTGTTGCAAAATTTCTTTCTCACGGTCAGTAAGGCCATAATCTTTATGTTTTGGCTTAAGGTTTTTAAATATATCAAGAACCTTATGAGCAATCTTCATATTCATTGGAGCGCCGCCGGCAAGCACTTCATTTATAGCTGTAAGGATTTTTTCGGGTGAAGAATCCTTGAGTAAATAACCGCTTGCACCGGCACACAATGCTTCAAAAACTTTATCATCATCATCATAAACAGTTAAGATGATAATGAATGTATTAGGAAAAAGGACAGTTAGTTTTTCTATTCCGGCAATTCCACTCATTCCAGGTAAACCAATATCAAGCAAAATAACATCTGGAACAGTAATATCTTCGGTATCACTTTCTAGAGCATCTTCGCATCTTGAAAAATAATTTGTACATCTCATATTTTGCGTTCTTTCAAATAATCCGGTAAGAGTTTTCCTGTAACGGACGTTATCCTCAATCAGCCAAATATTAATTTGGTTTTTTAACTTATGTAAATTCATGTCTTTCATTAAAAAATATTCCATTAAAAATTAAAGGTGTTCAATAATTATTAAAATACCACGATTGTGGTAAAATAATTTAGCGGGAGATTTCTATAATTTAATTTGCAACTGAATTTTTGTCCCTTTGCCAAGGTTACTTTCAATTTTGAAATAAGCATTCATTTTCTCAGCTCTTAATCGCATATTTCTTAAGCCATTGTTTTCAGTTATATTCTGTACATCAAATCCAATTCCATCATCTTCAATAGAAAATATAATTCCATTGTTAGTATTAAAAATATGGATAAGACAATTTGCAGCTTGTGAATGCTTTACTATGTTTGTCAATGCTTCTTTATACAAAAGAAAGAGGTTGCGTTTAATATCAAGATTTACATTAACCGGTTTTAACTCTGGCGAAACAGTAAATGTCCAATTTTTATTTGTAAGCAATTTGGCTGCTGTTTGCCTCATCTTAAATAACAAATCTTCACCAAAATCGTTTCTGGGATTTATAAACCATACGATATCTCTTATGGCTTCCATTGTTTCCGTTGCTGTTCTGGAAATATCAGTTGTGAGTTCTTTTTCGGTAGGGTTTAATGCATCGCATTGCAGCAGAGCTTGACTATCAACACTGATGCTGCTTAGGTTGCTACCAATTTCATCGTGCAAATCGCTTGCAATGCTCAGTCTTAGTTTTTCAATCTTTAAAAGCTGATTTACCCTATACTGATAAGCAGAGTATAATAGAATCAAAAACAGAAGAACGATAAGCATTTTGAACCACAATAAATTCCACCATGCTGGCAAAATGGTAATGTTTAATGAAACGGGTTTGCTCCAAATACCGTCAGCATTGCATGTTTTCACGTAGAATTTATACGAACCATAGCTAATATCGGTATAAAAGGCTGTCGTTCTTGATCCAGCGTCAACCCACCGCGGGTCAATGCCTTCAAGCCGATAAGCAAATTTGTGTTCTTCAATCGGCTGCATATCAAGAGCAGTAAAATCAATTGAGAAAAAATTCTGATCATGCTGAAGAATTATTTCGCTTGTTGTTAACAGCGAGCGTTCAAGTCTTGCTTCTCTTTCAAATAATTTGAATGAAGTTAAAGCAACCTTGGGTGGTGTTTTATCGATGTTGATATCATTGGGATTAAAGAATATTAATCCATTCAAACCACCGAAAAACATTTCACCGTGTAGATTTTTAAAGTAAGCATGCCAGTTAAAATGACTGTCGATCAAACCATCATTCTCACGATATATCCTAAAATGTTTTGTTGTGCGGTTAAATTTTGCAAGTCCATTTAAAGTGCTTATCCATAAGTTTTTACTGCTGTCTTCAAGAATTCCATATATTACGTCGTTTGGTAAACCATCCGCGGTTGTAAACTTGTGAAATTTCCCCGATTTTTTTTCAAATAAATTCAATCCACTGTTATATGTCCCAATCCAAATATTTTTATCCGAGTCTTCGAGTATTGTTGAAATTTTATTGCCGCTGATTGAGTTTGATTTGCTGTCTGGTAGATAGTGGTTTATTTTTTTTGTTATCAAATTAAACCTGTAAAGACCATTAAGCCATGTACCAATCCAAACATTTTTTTCGCTGTCTTCATAAAGTGTATTTACAGAAATTAATTCTGGTAATTTTTGGGTTTCAGTTGGCAGAATTGTATTTAAAGAATAGAATTTCTCTTTCTTTTCATCCAGTATTTGCAAACCGTCATTTGTTCCAATTAACATTAATCCTGTTGACGTTTCAAGAACTTGTTGTACCCAGTTGGTTTTTATTGAATATTTATCATTTTGATTATGAGTGAAATATTTCGAGTGTTGGGTTTCAGGATTGAAACGGTGAAGCCCATTATTACTTGTTGCAATCCATATTATTCCTGATTTGCTTTCTGAAATTGAAACCACATCATCAACAGGACGGTTTTGAATATTTGGGGCACTTTTTTTTATGTGTGTAAAAGTTTTTTTATTTAAGTCTATTTTATCAAACCCGCTGCCACCCAAACCCACCCACAAAGTTCCGTTTTTACTTTGATGAATTGCACTTACTACTCTTCCTCCCAGCCCTTGTTTTCTTTCGGGTTTGTAAATAATTTGTTTGAACATTTGTGTCCATAAAAATTTATTTAAACCATCTTCGGTTCCAATCCAAATATTTTTGTTTTGATCTTTATATAAATATCTGATTCTATCGCAGATTAAGGCGGCTTCATCGCTTCCTTCCACTTTCAGATGAATAATTTTATTGGCAGAATTATTTAAATCAATTATGTAAATACCCTGATAATTGTATGTGCCAATCCACATTCTATTATTGTGGTCAATTACAACTTGTCTGATTGGTGTTAAAAGTTGGGGAATAATGCTTTTGGGAATAAAAGGATTTCTGTGAAATGTTTTTGTCTTTCTATCAAAAAAATATAAGCCATAATTGCTGCTGACGAATATTTTGCCACGATAATTGAATAAATCCCACACGTTGTTTTCAGCATCCATAACTTTGGAATTCTTTGCAATTTTAAATTGCTCGTGTTTTCCGGTTGATGGACTAATTTTAATTATTCCTGAACCCCAAGTGCCAGCCCATATTTCGTTATCGATTATAAGCAACGACATAATATTATCGGCAGGGATATTAAACGGAAATTTTTTCAAGGAATTAAACGATTCAATCTTGTTTTTTTTGATGTCGAAAAATTTTAAGCCGTTTCTTTCTGTTCCAAACCAGATTTTTCCGCTTTTATCTTCGCCTATGCATTGAACAAAATCTTTTGATTCTTTTTCTATCGGTATAAATTTTTCAAATACAGAATCATATCTGCATAAACCTGCCCCCCATGTCCCAATCCAAAGTTCGCCATTTCTGGATTCATATAATGACATAATATAATTTTCTGTTATTGAAAGAGAATCTGAAGAATTTGTCTTAAATATTTTAAATTTTTGTCCGTCGTATCTGTTTAATCCGTCTTTTGTGGCTATCCACATATATCCATTTTTTGTCTGCAGTATTGAATTAATTGAATTATTGGATAAGCCGTTTTTAATTGTAAAACTTTCAAAATCAATTGGATTAAACTGAGCTCTTAAAACCGAAGTGGTTATAAAAACAAAAAATAGAATTTTGAAAAACACAATTGCTTTTTTAATCTTGTCTGCCAATTCGGTTTTATGCTTCATCCTCTTATGTTTATTACATGTTATAATGATTTGTTTTATTTATCCCAGATTTGTCATTAGAAATTTTCATTTGAGACAACAAAAGGCCAGCTAAAAAGATTTGTGCTCGACCAAAGTCCTTCAAACCAACTTCGCCGTTTCATTGCTAATGATAATTTTAAGATTCTTGCATTACCATTTTGTGTGATGTATGATCCTATTGCAAATACTCTGTAACGGAGTGGCTTTAACTGCTGTTGTGTTTTTGTGCCGAGTATCGCCTGTCTGAATAAGCTCATTAAATTATATCCCATCATTACAAAGTTTAATGCCGCTTCTGTTGCAAAAAAATCATTTACATTAAAACTATCAGCTCCGAAATCTTCTTTTAATTCCTTTATCCGATTCTCTGCATCAGCTCTGTTTCGGTATGCATTCCATATTGTTTTTGCCGGCAAATCTAAGTTGGTTATAAAGCAGCTATATCGGTAATTTTTATATACTTCTTCTTCACCGAATAACCGCAACTGTCCCAAGTTGTAATTTCTTTGTCGGTAAACTCTATTTTTAGTTCCATTTTAATGTATGTTTTTCTTGCTTGAAAATTTAGTTGATTTGTGATTCTAAAATATAACTTATCTTATTAATAAACAACTTAACTTTACTTTTTTCTATTGGCGTTCATTAAAAATTTTTTCCTATTGACAAATCTGGGTTAATCAATTTAGACACTATTTCCTCAACATTGTTAAATCTTTCGTTTGGATTTTTATTAAGACATTTCATAATAATTTTTTCTATTACATCATTTATGTTTTTGTTGATTTCACTTGGTTTCGTTGGTTGTGTATTAAAGATTGAATGAATTAGTGCTATTTCATTTTCACCATTAAATGGTAATCTTCCTGTGGTTAATTGATATAATATTACTCCAAATGAAAAAATATCTGTACGTTTATCAACTTGAAGATTTGTAATTTGTTCTGGGGCAACGTAACCTAGTGTTCCGATAATTGTGCCTAATGTTGTCATTGTGGTTACTAATGGTGATTTAGACAAACCAAAATCCATAATTCTTATTTCACCATTTTCATCAAACATAATATTTGAGGACTTTAAATCCCGATGAATAATATTTTGATTGTGAATTTCATGTAACCCATTGCAAATTTGTAATGTAATATCAATTATTTTTTCATTTGATATTGGAAAATTCTTTTCTATAAATTCTTGTAACGTTCCACCTGTAAGATATTCCATTGCTATAAAGGAGTGTTTTTCTGTTTCTCCGTATTCAAAAATTTTAACAATGTTTTTATTTTGAATTGAAGATAAAAGCATTCCTTCGCTGGCTAATCTTTTTCGGTTTTCCTGTTCTTTTAATAATTCCGGATTTAAAATTTTAACCGCAACAACTTTTGATGTTTGTGTATCTACTGCTTTATAAACTTTGCCCATTCCACCCGAACCGATAAGCTCTAAAATTTTGTAATGAGAAATATATTTGCTTTCTTTTTTTTCAATAATTTTTGAAGCGATAAAAATAAAACCAAAAGCATGAGAAGATGTAAAAACTATTGGCAATATCCATGAAATTGAAATATGTGATGTTATGGTTAAATGAATTAAAACTAAGTAAATAATAAAAAAGAATAACCCAAAGTAAAAGTGATAAACATATTTTTTTGCTTTTGTTTTTAATCCGTAAAAAAATGCGCTGATTAATATTGCAATCATTATTAGAAGTTTTATTAATTCAGTTTTCCAATTAAGAAGAAGAATAGTTCTACCAATTGCTTTTTTTGAAAGGATTGATATTCTATCAAGAAAAGAAGATTCATTTATTTCTATCAAGTTGTTTTTTGTTGCATCAATAATTTTTGATATACCGGAAGGGAAAATAATTTTTAATTTATAATCTAAATTTGGATTAATTCCAAAATGGATTTTAGAAAAACTTTCCTGTGAAATTGAATTTGAGCCTAAGCCAACTTGCCTCAATGTTTTATAAACGAGAGAATCATTTTTATAACCAAGCAAATAAACTTTAGTGCCAATTGAACTTCTGTTTGATAAATCGCAATTAATTTTTACATCAATAAAGTTTTTTTCAACTGAATTGTTTCTATAAAGAACGGCACGATCACCTTTACCAAGAGCGGCTCGTGAACTTCCTATAAATAAATCAACATCGCCATCATTATCATAATCTGTAAAAGCTGGATTTCCAATAAAATCAACACCGGCAGATTTACTTACTTCTGTAAAATAGAATTCAGGTGAATTTAAGTATAACTCCGAACCAACAAAAAGATCAAGCCATCCATCATTATTAACATCTGCTGCAGCTAAAACTCCACCTGATGGCTCTGGATGAAAAAGTTTTTTATTAAAACCTATTTTTGCTGAAACGTCTGTAAAATTTGCATGACCATCGTTAATTAAAAATTTCAATTTAGATTCATTGTTAAAAACAACTAAGTCTGTAAATCCATCGTTGTTGAAATCATTTGCAATGGCCGAATAAGTACTTGGAGCAAAATCGGTAAAGAAATTTTTATCTTTTTTTTCCTCAAAGTTAAAATCACCTTTATTTAAGAATAGAAATATATGTTGCTTATTTTCAGGTAATTTATAAGTAATTATGACATCAATTAAATTGTCGTTGTTGAAATCTGAAAGCGTTACGCAATAAGCTCTATGATTTAATAATTTGTTAATTCCTGTTTTACTGAAAACATTTTCAAATTTCCCTGTTCCATTATTTTTAAATAACATGTCTTCATAGTTATAATTTGACAAGAAAATATCAATGTTACCATCGTTATTAAAATCTGCAGCTTGAGCGCTTGCCTGATTTAAATCAGTCTGTATAAGGCTCAAAGTGAAATATTTATTTGTTTCAACATTGCGGAATTCAAAATTTCCCTTTCCGAATGAAAGTTGATTTTTTACATCATCTAAAATTTCAAGAAGATCATTATTACCATCGTTATCAAAATCTGCAGAAACAATTGTTTGAGATGCAAAGATATTTTCACTATTGAATTTTCTTTCAACCTCACTGAATATTTTTCCATTTTGGTTTTTATAGATAACCGCAGGACCATCATCAAGAATGACGGCTACATCATCTAAATTATCGTTATTAAAATCTCTAAATATACCGACACGACCTTCTTTTCTTAGTGACAGGATTGAAGTAACATCTGTGAAGGAAAATTTTAAGTTCTGAGAGTTCGTATAAATTCCATTATCACCAATTATCCAAATTTTGTATTCATCATTATTTTTTATTACATCAATATCTATAAAGTTATCTTCAAAAATTTTGATTGATTTGTCTTCAATCCAATTACCGTTTGTTAATTCAATTAAAGTTGAACGAGAGCCAACAATGAACGCCTTATCTTTAGAAACTGTTTTGACAGAATTAAATGTTACACGAAAATTATTTTCTATTTTTTTCCATTGCTTGTTTTCATATTTCAGAATTGTTCCTTTTTCGCCAACAATCCAGCCATAGTTTTCATCGAGCATTGAAATTTTATTTAACTCATCGTTTGTTGATGATTGAAATTTATTCCACTTACCATTCTCATATTTTAATATTAAACCTTGTTTACCAACAGCCCAACCATTATTTTCATTTAACATTTGGATATCATGTAAATCTCCAACGGTAAAATTTTCGTTTGGTTTTCTTTTATATTGATTATTATCATCAATCCATTCTTTGCCATCAAAATGAATTATATTTCCTTGTTGACCGGCAAGCCAGATTTTATTTTTATTTACCAGCGAAATACTTGTCCACATTGAATAATCCGATTCATCCCACATAATTTTAGGAAGTAAAATTTCCTTTTTGGTTTTTAAATCATATTGAAAAAGATGTGGTTTATAATTTCCATGGTGTGTTGAGTGAATTATCCAGTAAATTGAATCATTGTTAGAATGAATTGAAGGAAAATCGGAATAATCGTGTTTTGAAATTTCTTTCCAGCTTCCGTTTTGCAATTGATAAACAACACCTTTTACATTTTCACCTTTGCCTCGTGAAATAGCAAATCCATTTTCTGAATCAAGCATTTTAATTCTTGCCCCAAGATCAACATTTGCCTGCTTAAACCAGATTTTATTCGTTTTATTACCTGTAAATTTTAATATTTCATTTTGATTACACGAATAAATTAGTACCAAAACGAAAATGATAAACTTTTTCATTATTAATATAGATTTGCCTGAAGTGATAAATTTTAACTTTAATTTATAACAAGATTTTACGATTTACAATCAGTTAGTATTAAATTGTGACAAAAACTAAAGGAAGTAACCATTCTTTAAAAATCGTCTAACTCATACAAATTATACATTATAAATTTTACATTTTACATTAACAACATTTTCTGTTTCATTCCCTCAATGCCCTGAACTCCACCTGTATGTAAACAAACAATGTTTTTATTAATACCAAAAAAATTTTTCTTTGCTAAATCAAAAACTGCAAAAAGCATTTTGCCTGTATAAATTGGATCTAAAATTATATCGTTTAGTTTTTCTATTTGTCTTATAAACGAAATTAAATCGCGATTAATTCTTGCATATCCACCAAAATGATAATCGTGTATAATTTTCCAATTGGTAAATATTTCTCTAGAAAATTTATAAGTAAAATTTTCAACATTTTTTCTTAAAAATTCAGCACCCTTTAAAATAGAAATACCTAAAGCATTTTTGTTGTTTTGTAACCCAACGATTAAGCCCGATAAAGTCCCTGCTGTGCCACATGCTGTTACCAAATAATCATAATTGGTTTCAATTAAGTTTGGAATTTCGGATGCACCTTTGATGGCCAGCAAATTAGAACCACCTTCCGGAATAATTAACACATCACCAAACTTTTTATTCAACCAATCTTTAAATTCATCCGAATCTTTTTTTCGATAATAGTTTCTTGAGACATAAAAAAGTTTCATGCCATTTTGAGTTGCAAACGACAATGTGGGATTTAATGGAAGGTGCTCTTCGCCGCGAATAATACCAATAGTTTTAAAGCCATAAATTTTACCTGCAGCAGAAGTTGCATGTATATGATTTGAAAATGCTCCGCCAAATGTTAGAATTGTTATGTAATCATTTTCTTTTGCGTATTGTAAATTGTATTTAAGCTTGAACCATTTATTTCCATTGATAAATGGATGAATTAAATCTAATCGTTTAACAAAAATATTTACATCAACTTCTTCGGGAAAAATTATTTTTTGTAAAACCGCTTTTGATAAATCTATTTCATTTTCAAAATTCATTTTGCTTCGTAAACTATTTTCCCATTTACAATTGTGAAAAGAACTTTTGTTTCTGGAATTTTTGCTTCATCGCAATTTAAAAGATTATTTGATAAAACAACTATATCAGCAAGTTTATCTTTCTTAATTGTTCCTTTTAAATTTTCTTCAAAAGATGCATAAGCAGAATTAATTGTGTAAGATTTCAAAGTTTCTAATCTTGTCATTTTCTGATCAGGATAAAAAGTTTTGCCTTCTTTATTTTTTCTTGTAACAGCAGAGTAAAAGCATTCAATTGGATTTATGTCTTCAACAGGCGCATCTGTACCATTACAAATAATTGTACCGCTGTCTATTAATTTTCTCCAAACGTAAGCACCTTCTTTTGCTCTTTCATCACCCAATCTTATTGGAACAAAATTCATATCGCTAGTGCAATGAACAGATTGCATCGCGGCAATTACTCCAAGTTTTGCAAATCGTGGAATATCATCTTCGGATAAATGTTGTACATGTTCAATACACCAACGTAAATCTTTTTTGTTGGGGTAATTATGAAAAATATTTTCGTAAAGATTTAAAACTTCTCGATTACCTTTATCACCAATGGCATGTATTCTCATTTGAAAATCATTTTGAATTGCAAGTTCAGCAATTTTATTCAATTCTTTTGTTGGTGTAACATTCGAGCCGGTTGATGTTGGCAAATCATTATATGGTTTTAATAACCAAGCGCCTCTCGAACCTAAAGCGCCATCTATGTATTGTTTAATTGAACGAATAGTTAGAAAATTATTTCCATATCCAATTAATTTATATTTAGCCAAATTGGTTTTCATATTTTCATAAGTATCACCAATCATAACATTTAATCTTACTGGCAATGAATTTTCATCAGCAAACTTTTTTAAAATATCAATCACTTCAAATGGTTGACCTGCGTCAGAACAAGATGTAATTCCTTTTTTCAAGCATTCATCACTAGCAAGTTTTATAATTTTTTTATAATGATTTAATTTTTCTTCTTCTGATCTTTTAGATAAATATTCATCATAAAATTTTCTTATTAAGTTTTCCGCATTTTCTTCGAACACACCAATTGGATTTCCATCATTATCTTTCACAATTGTACCTCCATCTGGATTTTTTGTCTGTTTTGAAATACCAGCAAGTTTCATTGCATATTTATTTACAAAAATTGCATGTCCACTTGCATGCGAAAGCATAACTGGATTATTAGGTGTAACTTTGCTTAATTCATTATGAATTGGATAACCATTTACATTTGGATTTGGAGCTGGAGAAAATTTTTCTTGATGCCAACCTCGACCGATAATCCATTCGCCAGGTTTTGAGTTTTGAGCAGATTCTTTTACAATTGAAACAACATCATTCCAATTTTTAGCATTACGTAAGTCAATGTTAAGTAGTGACTCGCCTAAGCCTAGAAAGTGAGCGTGACTATCGTTAAATCCAGGCATTACAAATTTTCCATTTAAGTCAATTATGTTTGTTGTCGAACTAATATATTTACCTACATCTTGATTAGAACCGACAAAAATTATTTTTCCATCTTTGATTGCTAATGCTTGTGCTGTTGGTAGTGAATCTTCTAAAGTAGCAATATTTCCATTCTTTAAAACTAAATCTGCTTTGTGTTCCATAGGAATTTTTCCACAAGCATTAAAAAAAATTGTAGATAAAACTAATAAAAATAAATTAGCAACAATTACTTTAGACTCGGGTTTGGAAAACCAAAATATAAAATGAATATTAGAAACAATTCTATACATAATTGCCTCTTTAAAGTTTATGAATGTTTGATTTGTCTTTTTGAGAATGAATTTATTTTCATCAAGGCAGAAAAATCATCAGGTAAATTTTCGTTATTGTAAATAACTTTTTCTAAAAATAATCCAGAAGGTGGTGCGGTTAATTTTGCTGGTTCATTTGATTTTGTTTGTAAAAAATTTTTCAAATCATTTTCATTTAATTTACCTCGACCTATTTCAACTAAAACACCAACAATCCGTCGAACCATTTTCCATAAAAAATGAGAAGCTATAATTCTTATTAAAATTAAATCGTCTTCTTTTTTTAACTGAATATCTTTTACCAAAACTTTTGTTGAGTTTTCATCTTCATCTTTATCAGCGAAAGAGATAAAATCGTGCATACCAATTATTAGTTTAGCGGCTTTGTTCATTTTATCAAAATCGAGTTTATCTTTAATCCACCAAACAAACGGTTTACCGAATGCAGTTCGACGAGTTGAAATTTGATAAATATAACTTCTCAACTTAGCGTCGTGACGTGCATGAAAATTTGGGGTGGCTTTTTCAACCTCAAGAATATTGATATCAAAAGGAAGTTCATCATTTAATTTCATTTTAATTATTTCTGGTGCAAGCATTGTGTTTACATCTAAATGAGCAACTTGACACAATGCATGCACACCAGCATCAGTTCTTCCCGAACCTTTTAATTCAATTTTTGTTTTACCAAATATTTTTTTTACAGCTTCTAAAATTTTACCTTGAATACTCTTGGCATTTTTTTGCATTTGCCAGCCACTGTAACGCGTTCCTTCATATTCAATGTAAAGTTTGAATCGCAAATTTTAACTCAATTATTATTAAATAAATTATCAACGTAGGAAAGCGCTTCATCAACTTTAGAAACATCTTTGCCTCCTGCAGTTGCTAAATGAGGACGACCTCCACCACTTCCGCCAACAATTTGTGCAATTTGTTTAACTATGTTTCCTGCAAGAATTTTTTTCTCTTTGATTAAATCATCTGTAACTACTGCAACTATACCTACTTTATCTTCGATTATAGAAATTAAAACTCCAATACCACTTTTCATTTTTTCGCGTAATTCATCTCCCATCGATTTCAATTCTTCCATGTTAGTTACTTCAACTTTTCCTTTGAAAATTTTAATTCCATTTATTTCAACTGAAGAAGAAATTATTGTATCGATGCCACCAAGTTTTTCTTTTAATTTTAATTCGGATAATTCTTTTTCTAGTTTCTTTTTCTCTTCTAACAATTCATTAATTCTAAATTCTAAATTCTCAATTTTTATTTGCTGTTCTTTTATATATTTTTCAACTCCTTCACCTGTAACTGCTTCAATTCTTCTTACACCACTAGCAATTGATGATTCGCTAATAATTTTAAATAATCCAATTTGAGAACTATTTTGAACGTGAGTTCCGCCGCAAAATTCCATTGTGTAATCACCAAATTGAACGACATTGACTTTGTCACCATATTTATCACCAAAGAACATTAATGCACCCATATTTTTGGCTTTTTCAAATGGTGTATCGCAATGATGAATCATTGGAATATTTTCTCTTAACTTTTCATTTACAATTTGTTCAATCGCATCGAGCTCTGCTTTACTTACTTTTTCGAAATGGCTAAAATCAAATCTTAATCTATCAGGACCAACATAAGAACCAGCTTGTTGAACATGTGTTCCCAAAACTAGTCTCAAAGCTTTATGAAGGAAGTGTGTTGCCGAATGATTTCTCATTATATTCCAACGTCTTTCTCTGTCAACTTCAGCAATTACATCTTTTTCATTTTCAATTTTTAATTCATCATTAAGTTCACAAACATGAATAACTTGATTATTTATTTTAATTAACTCTAACACAGATAATTTTTTATCTTCAATAGTAATAATACCCATATCACTAACTTGTCCACCTGCTTCAACATAAAAAGGTGTTTTATTAAGAACTATAAAAATTTTATTGTTTTCTTTTTTGAAGCCAATAATTTTTGCTTTTGTTGTTAATTCGTCGTAGCCTGTAAAAATAGTTGGATTGTTATTGATTAACATGAAATCATCAAGGTTTGAAATTGAAGCAGCAACTTTTCCAATTTTTTCTTTTGTTGATTTTCTTGCTCTATCTTTTTGTTCATTCATTAATTCGTTAAAACGTTTTTCATCAATTGTAAATCCATTTTCTCGAGCCATTACTGCGGTTAGATCAACTGGAAAACCATAAGTATCATAAAGTTTAAAAACATCTTCACCTGATATTACATTTTCATTTTTTGCATTTAATTTTTTTGTGAGAGAATCAAAAAGTTCAATTCCTCTATCAAGAGTTGCATTAAAACTTTCTTCTTCAGCTTTTATAATTTTTTCAATTTG
>CAZVBT010000090.1:0-2248 GCA_964625385.1 uncultured Melioribacter sp.
GCCCTAACGGGCACTACCCCCTCAAAGTAGCGTGTATGCCAATTTCACCACTTCCGCAAAAAACCGATGCAAAATTATAAGAGCCAAATTTGAAAAGCAAATTATTTTAGGTATTAATAAATTTTAATATAAATCATTATAATAAAGAATTTTTCTCCAGCCAATCATCATTATAAATAGTTGAGAAATATTTATAGCCACTATCACAAAATATTGTAACTATATTTGCTTCGCGATCAATTTCTTTTGCAAGTTTGATTGCACCCCAAATATTTGCGCCACTTGAACCACCAACTAATATTCCTTCTTCAAAAGCAAGTTTTTTTGTCCAACCGAAAGCTTTTTTATCTTCAACTTGATACATATCATCTAAAATATCAAACTGAACTGTATTGATTAAGAATTCATCTCCCATTCCCTCAATAAAATATCGTTTTGGTTTTACTATTTTTTTTTCTTTGAAATAATTATAAAAAACTGATCCAACTGGATCTATTCCTATAACTTTAATATTTGGATTTTTTTCTTTTAAATATCTCCCCGCACCTGTTATGGTTCCACCAGTGCCAATTGCTCCAATTAAATAATCAACTTTCCCTTCTGATTGTTCCCAAATTTCCTTCCCAGTTGTATAATAATGTGCTTCGTTATTATCAAGATTATTATGTTGATCAATATAATACCAACTTGGATTTTCATTTACAAGATTTAATGCGTAATTATTATACGATTGAGGATGTTCAGGTGGTAATGATGCATCTACTTTTATTACATCAACTCCAAGAACTTCTAGCATTTTTATCTTTTCTTTACTAGTTGTGTCCCGAATAACTATTTTTAATTTATAACCTTTATGACGACAAACTATTGCTAAACCCATTGCTGTATTACCAGAAGAATTTTCAATAATTGTATCACCAGGTTTTATCTTTTTTTCACGTTCTGCTTTTTCAATCATATAAAGTGCAATTCTGTCTTTAATGCTTCCTCCAGGATTTAAGAATTCTAATTTTGCAAAAATATTTGCTTTTAAGCCTTTAGAAATATTATTTAGTTTTACAAGTGGTGTTTTACCTATTGCATCTAAAATGTTGTTGTATTTTTCAAGTGTCATAATTAAAATGAATAACCTCTAAGAAATTCTTCCGCAGTCATTTTTTTTCTACCTTCTGGCTGGATTTCCAAAATTTCCAAATAACCATCTTTAGATTTGAGAAAAATTTCTTTTTTTGTAGTTACAATTATTTCTGAATTTTGTGAATTAAAATTTGTCAATCTAGTTTTAATAATTTTATATGATTTACCTTTGTATTCTAAAACAGCAGCAGGATGAGGCGATAATCCACGTACAAGATTATGAATTTCTTGTGAACTCTTATTCAAATCAATTTTGCAAAGTTCTTTTGTTATTTTAGGTGCCGGAGTTGCAAGTGAATTATCCTGTTTCGTTAATTCATAAAATCCATTTTCTATTTTATCAATGGTCATTAGTAGAACATTTGCACCAAGTATCATTAATTTTTCATAAAGTGAGCCGAGATTATCATCTTCCTCAATTTTTATTTTTTCTTGAAGAATTATATTTCCGGTATCAATTTTTTCATCTAAAAAAAATGTTGTTACACCGGTTTCCTTTTCGCCATTGATTAATGCCCAATGTATTGGGGCAGCACCACGATATTTTGGTAGCAATGATGCATGTAAATTTATAGATCCTTTTTGTGGAATTTGTAAAACTTCTTTAGGTAAAATTCTGAACGCTACTACGACAAATAAATCTGCATTAGCATTTTTTAATCTTTGAATGAATTCTTCATCATTTAAATTAATTGGAGTAAAAACTTCCAAACCTTTTTCAATTGCATATTCTTTGAGTGGAGTGAAAGTAACTTTTCTTCCTCTTCCTCTTTCTTTATCAGGAGCTGTAACAGCAAAAACTATTTCATGATTGCTGTTTAATAATTTTTCTAATGAAGGAATAGCAAACTTTGCTGAACCCATGAAAACAATTTTCATACATTACCTTTTAGAAGTGTACGGCTGAAGAAATTATTTTGTTATAGGATAATCTATTTTAATTTCACGTTTAGTAATCTTTTCTAAATCAGGTTGAAGTTGTTTTTTAATTTCATCTTTTACTCTATCGGGGATCATTTTCCCAATTAGGTGATCATATTCGTGAAGAATTACGCGAGCAAAAAGATCATCAGCTTCAATTTCTTTAATGTTTTCATCTGTATCTAAATAA
>CAZVBT010000091.1:0-3017 GCA_964625385.1 uncultured Melioribacter sp.
TTTTAAATTCATTTTTTTCTCCCTATTGGTTGAAAAATATTAAGTTGATTAAATTGTTTGATCTGCACTCTACTCTTTGGTTAGGATTAAGATCATGATTAAGAGTAAGATTATGATCAAGAGCAAGATTAAGAGTATGAGTAGGATCAAGAGTTAAATTAAATCTGTCAATTGACAGAGTTTTATTACACACACAAACAAACTTTATCGCCGAAGGCGAATTAGGAAGGACTGTCCCTAAGTTGGTAATGGATAATTCGTCATATACCTCCTTTAGTTTGTTAATTAAATTAGTTAAATTAAACGTAAAAATTGGATTGAATCCAATTTCATTTTCACACACTCTCCGTCGGTATTTAAATGGTAAGTTGTTAAAACTCACTAAGTTAGCCAAATTAGTTTAAAATTCTGGTTTAAAATATTGAATGGTGTACTCGTTGTCAATACCTTTAACAAAGATTTAATCATTGATTTTTGCATTTTTTATCGTTTCGTCTGTTGTGTGTAAAATTTCAGTTGTCAAAATAAGAAAGCAAAGTATATGTGTCAAGAAAAATTTTTTATTTTTTTATGAAGTTATGATTAAGAGCATTTTTTATAATGTAAAATGTATAATTTATAATGTATAATGAAAAGGCGTAATAAGTTTTATAAAGTAAAGTTTCACGCAAAGACGCTAAGACCGCAAAGGTTTAGATTTTAAACATTAGTGTAAATCTGTGATAGAAAATATAACCACAGATTTGCACAGATATTTAAAAGTTTAATTTTTCTACAAATTAAATTATCAATTTTTAATTCGCAATTATACATTACATTGTATATTACTCCGTAACCTTTTTTAATTCTCTTGTATGTTTATAAAATTCATCAAGAGATAATTCACGTAAGAATAAAATACCTTTTGCGGCTCTTAATCTTGGATGATTATTTTTCAAGAAGAAATCTTTGCCTAAACATTCACGCAATGTATTGTATTGTTCAACCTGAATTTTTTGTACAAGTCTGTTAAAAGGACCATCATATTCCCAGCTTGGAAAACTAGCACCTTTTTGAGAACTAAAACTTTTAATAAATTGATTTTCGAGCATAGCGAATGAGTTCAAACTTACGGGAACATAAATATTTGCTTCAGCGGGATGGAAACGATACCAAACATTTCTGTATCCCCAAACTTTTATATTAGAATTACCAGTATCTTTTTCATAAAGTTGTAAAGCTTCTGAAACAGCTTGCATGACTTTGTAATGAGTATCTGGACCGCTGCCCTCAGGATCGAAAGCAACAGTAACTATTGTTGGGTTAACTTTTTTTAATAGCTCAAGAATAGGATAAACATCGCGGTCAATTTCAGGTAGTTCAGTAAAAATATCACCTTGATAAAACCCTAAACGTAAATGAGAAACATCATCAACGCTAAAACCATAGTAGCCCCAGAATATTTCACTTTCAAATTCGCGTTGCATACCTTTTAATTTTTGAACATGAGCAATATCTTTTTTACCGGGATATTGTGTTTTGAAGTAATTAATTAATTCATTTACACGATCTTTTAAATAGATTAAACTTTCTTCTTCGTAAACATCCATTATATTCCTTAATAATCTGCGGGCAAGAGCTTCATTTTGTAAAGTGCGACTGTGTGCAGCAACACCATCAAGATATTGCATTACATCTCTGTTTTTTCCATCTATGTTTGCACGGTTAAAATAATTTTCATTGAATTTTTTTGTAAACGTACCTGAATTCAAAAAGGTCATAAGATTTTGCATCAGTTCTAACATAAAAGAATTAGTTACAGCAGTAAAACCACTTGTAAGATAAGTAAAGTGATGTTTGTTTTTGGGAGTTCTTACTAAATGTGTAATATAAGGTTGATAAGCTAGTTCAATATCATCATGATGAGGTGCAGTGTGAAGAAAGATTTCATTTTCAACAAGCTGCATTCCTTTATCAAGTCTTGAAATTATATTTTGTTCAATTTCTGAATTAATTTCATCAACATTTTTTTTATGATTATTCAAAATGAAATTTGTGATTTTATTTTCTTTGTAATCTTCTTTAGTAAGTTGAGTAAGTTTTTTATGTTTATCAACTACTAAATTAATTACAGCTCTTTCTATTGATTGTTGAGTTAAAGGATTTTCATTAGTAACATCAACAAATCTTCTTTCATTTAATCTTAATGCAGCGCCATGTGTTAAATAAAAACGTGCATTGGTAAGTTTTTGCAAAGCTGTAGCAGGATATTTAATTGAAGGGAAATTTTGAATTGAATCGCGAACGATGTTAGCTTTAGCTTCGCCAGCGGCAATAATAATTGCAGTTGCATCTTTATTGTAAGTTATAGTTTCAAGACCAATAGTAATTACTAATCTATTACGCGCAACCTCAATTCCACCAAGATCAGTAGCAGCGGCGGCTTGTGTTTCATAATTAGTTTGAATTAAACGTGTAGTAGAAAAGTGGTCACTGCCCTGAACATTAAAACCGATATGTCCATCAGGACCAATGCCACCTAAGAAAAATCCAATTCCGCCCATTTCACGAATTTTTCTTTCATAGTCTGAGCAATATTCATCAACTATTTCAATTGTTTCTTTTTGTAATCTTTCTAAACGACTGGAAGCCCAGCGAGTGCGTAAACTTAAATCAACTTTTTGTTCAGGAAAGATTTCTTTAAGTGGAACATTTTCTGCAGTTGGAATTTCGTTAATGTTCATCAGCATTGCATTTTTAGGATTCAAGCCCCAAAGTCTGAAATAAAAATTTTGAATATAATAATAAAAGCTATTGTGTTGACCGCTATCAATCGGATAAAATTCATCAATTTGAACAAACTTTAAATTTTCAAGTGATGGTTTTTTATCAGTTTTAATTCCAACATCACCTAAAATTTTTTGGATTGATTTTGTATTCCATTCTTTTAGAATTTTTTCAACCCATTTTATAAAATGCTCTGGAGTTTTACCTGTTGGCAAAGAAATTACACCATCAGGATTTTCAATAACCCATTC
>CAZVBT010000092.1:0-6243 GCA_964625385.1 uncultured Melioribacter sp.
GAAATATGGAAAAATGGAAAACCAATTGACCCTCAAAGTTTATTATTAAAATAGGAGAAATTATGGCAAAAAGAGAAATTCAATCAGATGATGTTAGCATCATTAGTCATACAGTAAAAATAGAAGGAAATATTTTCAGCGATGGTAGTGTTCGCATTGATGGCAATGTAAATGGTAATATTTCAGTAAATGGAAATTTAACAATAGGAGATACATCAAATATAACCGGAGATGTAAAGGCAACTAATGTAATAATGAATGGAAAAATAAATGGCAAAGTTACTGCCGATGAAAAATTAAAACTTGAAAGCAAAGCTGTTTTGCAAGGAGATCTGATTTCCAGAATACTGGTTATTGAAGAAGGTGCTTTTTTTCAAGGCAACAGTAAAATGAAAACCAATGAAGGATGAATTAAATAAAATCAATAATTCTTACACCAAGATTGGACCTTATCTTGGATTAGGGACACAGCTTGCAGCTACTGTAATTATAATGTTTTTTCTTGGTAAATATTTAGATGATAAATTTGAACTTTTTCCTTGGTTAACTGTTTCTTTTTCAATAATTGGTGCTTTTGCTGGAATTTATAATTTTATCAAAACGGTTCTTCAAATTAATATCAAGAGAAAAATTGATATCAAAAATTAGCTTTATCTTTCTAATAAACTTAATAATTGTAATTTTTAGTGGGGTTTCATTTATTTTCGATATAATCCCGCATAAATCAAATTATTCAATTTTACTCGCATCTTCAATTTCTTTTGTAAATTTTATCGTTTTTGCAATTTTTTATAATTATTCTAAAAACAAGTCCAATAAGATTTTCCTAATTTTTAATATTGGCGGCATTACTTTCCGGTTAGTTTTTATTCTTTTATTTGTCTTTATTGTGTTAAATTATTTGAAAGTTGACCAATATGCTTTTATATTTGCACTCTACATTTTGTATATTATTTCATTAATTGTAGAAATTTTATTTGTAAAAGAAAGCATGAATAAAACAAAATAAATGTACACAAATCAAGAACATATAATTGCTGATACGTTAAAACAAGTTGCAGAAACAGCTAAAAAAACTGACACTAGCTGGATTATGCATCACGTTCAAGATGCAAATGAAATTGATTTAACTCCATTTGGAATCATTCATTTGCCACATCTTAATTTATTTGGTTTCGATATTTCCATTACCAAACATGTAGTTTTTATGTGGATTGCAGTCATAATATTGATTTTTGTACTCAAAAAAGTAGCTAAATCTTATAAATTTTCACTTGTTCCAAAAGGTGTTACTAATTTAACTGAAACTTTAATCCTTTTTGTTCGCGATGAAATTGCAAAACCTACAATCGGGAAAGGTTACGAAAAATTTCTTCCATATTTACTAACAATGTTCTTTTTCATTTTGACTTGTAATTTTTTGGGCCTAATTCCTTATGGCTCAACAGCAACTGGCAATATATCAGTTACTGCAACATTAGCAACAATTTCTTTTTTTGTTATACAAATTGGTGGAATATGGAAAAATGGTTTCTTTGGATACTTCAAAGGTTTATTACCACATGGAATTCCTGTATTGTTAATACCAATTATGTTTGTTGTTGAATTATTAGGATTATTTACAAAACCATTTGCATTGGCAATTCGTCTTTTTGCAAACATGACAGCTGGTCATATTGTTATATTAGCATTAATAGGATTAATTTTTATTTTACATACATATTTAGTTGTTCCAATTTCAATAGCATTTGCATTGTTTATATTTTTATTAGAAATATTAGTAGCGTTAATACAAGCATATATTTTTACCATGCTGTCTTCATTATTTATTGGGATGGCAGTACATCAAGAGCATTAATTAAATTATAAAGGAGGAAACTTAAATGGAATACGCATATTTAGCAGCTGGTTTCGGCGCAGCACTAACAATTATTGGTGGTGCATTCGGTATTGGAAAATTAGCAAGTGCAGCTATGGAAGCAAGTGGTCGTCAGCCAGAAGCTGCAGGTGAAATTAGAACTTCGATGATTATAGCTGCTGCTCTTATCGAAGGTATATCTTTATTCTCTTTAGTTATCTGTATTTTATTAGCTCTTAAATAAACAATCATTTAGGATTTAGGAATGAAAACTCTAAGCTATTTTTTAATTCTTGCTTTTAGCAGTGGAGAACACGCTGGTGGAGGAAGTCCACTTGATGTTAATCCGGGATTAATACTCTGGACAGTTGTAACGTTCATCTTCCTTTTGTTAATATTAAAAAAATTAGCTTGGAAGCCAATTTTAAAATCCTTAAATGATAGAGAAATCCTTATTAAAGAATCTTTAGAAAAAGCTGAACTTGCAAGGAGAGAAGCAGAAAAACTTATAGCCGAAAATAAGTTGAATATGCAAAAAGCTGAAGAAGAAGCTCAAAAGATTATTGAACAAGGCAGAGAATTAGCTGAAAAATTAAAGGCTCAAATTTTAGAGGATAGTAAAAAAACTGCGAATAGATTGTTAGAAGATGCAAAAGCTGAAATTGAAAGAAAAAATGCTGAAGCGTTTAATAAACTAAAAGAGCAAGTTGCTGATATTGCTATTACTGCTGCCGAAAAAATTCTAAAAGAAAATCTTGATAAGGCAAAACAAATTAATATTGTTGATAAATATCTTGACGAGATCAATAAAAACTAATGAGTGTATTTAGAATTTCATATCGTTATGCAAATTCATTAATGCAACTTGCTAATGAAAAAAATATCTACCCAAAAGTTGCTAAGGATGCAGAGTTAATTTTTAATTCTTTGAATCAATCTAAAGAAATTAAATCTGTGTTGAAAAGTCCAGTAATTAAAACAGAATTAAAAAAGAATTTGCTAAAAGAAATTTTTTTGGACAAAATTTTTAATGAAACTCAAAATTTTATCGATTTTGTTATACAGAAGAATAGAGAAGATATTTTAATTGATATCTTTAAAGAATTTCTTATTCTTTGTGATAAAAAAGAAGGTATTTTAAGAGCAAGCGTTAAAACGGCAGTCGAAATTGATGACACTATAAAAAATAAAATCAAAGAAAAGTTAGAAAATAAAACTAATAAAAAAGTTTACGCTAACTATTCTGTTGACCCAATTTTGATTGGTGGTTTTATTATTAACATAGAAGATCAAGTTTTTGATGCTTCAGTAAAACATAAGTTAAAATTACTAAGAAAAAAATTTTCAGAAGAAATAAGTATAAATTAACAAGAAAAATTTAGGAAAAATAAAATGGCGGAAATAAGACCCGATGAAATTTCTGCAATACTAAGAAAGCAACTTTCTGGTTTTGAAAATGAAGTTGATGTTTATGAAGTTGGTACAGTTCTTCAAGTTGGTGATGGAATTGCTCGTGTATATGGATTATCAAAAGTAATGGCAAGCGAACTTGTAGAATTTCCAAATAATGTTATTGGAATGGTTCTTAACTTAGAAGAAGATAGTGTTGGTGTTGTTCTTTTTGGTGAAAGTACACTTATTAAAGAAGGTGATCAAGTAAAAAGAACAAATAGAGTAGCCTCTTTTCCAGTTGGTGAAAAGTTGTTAGGTCGTGTAGTTGACCCTCTTGGAATTCCACTTGATGGTAAGGGTCAAATTGTATTTGAAAAATATTTACCAATCGAAAGAAAAGCCTTAGGTGTTATTCAACGCCAGCCTGTGAAAGAACCTTTACAAACTGGTATTGTTGCTATCGATGCTATGATACCAATTGGTCGTGGACAGCGTGAATTAATTATTGGTGACCGCCAAACTGGTAAAACTGCAATTGCTATAGATGCAATTATAAATCAAAAATATACTCATACAGAAGAAGCAAAAAAATATGGAGTTAAACCAGTTTATTGTGTTTATGTTGCCGTTGGCCAAAAAAATTCTACAGTTGCTCAAGTAGTTGCAAAATTAGAAGAAGCAGGTGCAATGGAATATACTACTGTTGTTTCTGCTCCAGCTTCTACACCAGCACCACTTCAATACATTGCACCTTATGCTGGTGCAACTTTAGGTGAATATTTCCGTGATAGTGGAAGACATGCTTTAGTCATATATGATGATCTATCGAAACAAGCTGCAGCTTATCGTGAACTTTCATTACTTTTAAGAAGACCACCTGGACGCGAAGCTTATCCTGGTGATGTATTCTATTTACATTCAAGATTATTAGAAAGAGCATCTAAATTGTCAGATGAATTAGGTGGTGGAAGTTTAACTGCGCTTCCAATTATTGAAACTCAACAGGGTGACGTTTCTGCTTACATCCCAACTAATGTTATTTCTATTACGGATGGTCAAATTTATCTTGAACCAAATTTATTCAATGCTGGTGTTCGCCCTGCTATTAACGTTGGTATTTCTGTTTCTCGTGTAGGTGGAAATGCTCAAATTAAAGCCATGAAAAAAGTTGCAGGTTCATTAAAATTAGATTTAGCTCAATATCGTGAACTTGAAGCATTTGCAAAATTTGGAAGTGATTTAGATAAAGCAACTCAAAAAACTTTAGCCAAAGGTGCAAGATTAGTAGAATTATTAAAACAAGGTCAATATGTTCCCGTACCTGTTGAAAAAGAAGTGGTAAGTGTTTTCATTGGTACAAATAATTATTTAGAAACAGTTGATGTTAAAGATGTTAAGAGATTTGAAAAAGAATTTCATGAATATGCTGAATTAAAATTTCCTGAGATTTATGAAAATATTCGATTGACCAAAGAATTGGGTGAAGATACTGTAAAAATCATTAAAAAAGCTGTAGCAGAATTTTTAGAAAAATTTAAGAAAAATTAAAAATATCGATGGCAACTTTACGTGATATAAAAAGAAGAATAGTGGGTGTAAAAAGTACGCAACAAATAACCAAGGCAATGAAAATGGTTGCGGCTGCAAGATTACGCCGTGCTCAAGAAAATATTTTAAATGCACGCCCTTATTCACGTAAAATTTCTGAAGTTTTACAATATTTGTTATCGATAGAAAAAGATTTCTCAAATCCACTTTTTAATGAACGTGAAGAAAAAAAAGTTTTGATGATAGTTGTTACTTCTGACCGTGGATTATGTGGTAGTTTTAATATGAACGTTATTAGAACAGCTGAAGAATTAATTAAAAATGAATACAATTCTTATTACACCAATAATAATCTCAAATTATTTTGTATTGGTAAAAAGGGTAATGACTACTTTACAAAAAGAGATTACTCGGTTGTTGGTTCATATCCCGGAATTTTTTCACACCTAAAATTTGAATTTGCTTCAGGATTGATTAAAGAAATTTCAACTAAATATATTAATGGTGATTTTGATAAGGTTTTAGTTTTATTTAACGAGTTTAAATCTGTAATTCAACAAAAAACAGTTGTTGAACAATTGCTACCAATAAAACCATTTGAAAAAAATATTGAATCAATAAAACAAGTTGATTTTATTTATGAACCTAATAAAGCAAAAATTATTGAAACTCTTTTACCAAAACATTTAAATGCTCAAATGTGGAGAGCTTTATTAGATTCATATGCAGCTGAACTTGGTGCAAGAATGACTGCAATGGATATGGCTACTGAAAATGCAAAAGAATTAATTCGTTCATTAAACTTAACTTATAATAAAGAAAGACAAGCATCAATCACTAAAGAAATACTTGAAATTGTATCTGGAGCAAATGCTCTCAAAGAAAGTTAATAATTTGAAATGTTTTACCTTTTTGCTATCTTTAACTAGGATTTGAACACTATGCTTGATGAATTGACAGAAAAATTAGAAAAAGCTCTTAAAAAGATAACCGGACAAGGAAAAATAACAGAATCGAATATTTCTGAAACATTAAGAGAAATTCGACGCGTTCTTTTGGATGCTGATGTTAATTATAAAGTGGCCAAAGATTTTATTGAAAAAGTAAAAGAAAAATCTTTAGGGCAGGAAGTAATTAATTCAGTTACTCCGGGTCAACTAATTACGAAAATAATTTATGATGAATTAGTTGAATTACTCGGTAATCAAAGTTCTGAGCTTGAAGTTAATCCCAATGGATTAACAACAATAATGTTAATTGGATTGCAAGGAAGTGGTAAAACAACATTTAGTGCTAAACTTGCAAAATATTTAAAGAATAAAAAACAAAATGTTCTTTTAGTAGCTGCAGACGTTTACCGTCCCGCTGCAAGAAGTCAATTAAAAATTCTTGGTTCACAAATTAATGTACCAGTTTTTTCAATTGATGAAAGCAACGATCCGGTA
>CAZVBT010000093.1:0-10200 GCA_964625385.1 uncultured Melioribacter sp.
GATTCAAAATGAACAAGAGACCAAGGCATACCACTTTTAGTAAATTTAGATTTACCAGAGTTATGTTCAGAAATTCTTTTATCGAGGTTAGAAGTAGAACCAACATAACGTTTATTAAGAGAAGGGCTATATAAAACGTAAACAAAAAACATAAGAAATAAAAAAATTGGCGGAGAGAGCGAGAATCTAACTCGAAGTAGAATAAAACTCATACTACGAATTAGCAAAAGGTTGGTATAAAAGACAAACCAAACATTTCTTACCAACACGAGATTCCAAAATTAATTCACTACAACTATTAAGTGAAAGAGAAGGAAAAGATTCAAAATGAACAGGAGACCAAGGCATACCACTTTTAGTAAATTTAGATTTACCAGAGTTATGTTCAGAAATTCTTTTATCAAGGTTAGAAGTAGAACCAACATAACGTTTATTAAGAGAAGGGCTATATAAAACGTAAACAAAAAACATAAGAAATAAAAAAATTGGCGGAGAGAGCGAGATTCGAACTCGCGGTAGAGTATAACCCCTACGACGGTTTAGCAAACCGTTGGTTTCAGCCACTCACCCATCTCTCCTCAAGAAAATGAATTGCTAAATTTTTTTTCTTACATTTTTTCAAATAACAATTATTAAAATTGCGGCACAAATATAAACAAGACTTCCTTAAAACAAAAATTTATAATTCAAACTTATTTTTCTGCCTTGCATATATGCAAAATTTTTTATTGCCGATAAATGATCACGATATAATTGATTAAATGTGTTATTAATCTTTAAATCAATAATATGTACAAACTTGTTTGTAATTAATTTTATTCCACCATATAAATCAATTAATCCAAAACCAGCTGTTGATTCTTCAAAGTTGGCCACTTGAGATTGTTTATTTACAACTTTCCAATTTAAACCAAACCAATAATGATCTGTTGAATATCTTGTTTCAAGTGAAATCCTGAATGGGGGAATTTGAGGTAAATTTTCAAAAGATCTTTTTTGATAACCTCTTACATAATCCATTACGATGATTGTAGTTAATGAATTAGAAAAATCGTACTGCGCTTTTAATTCTGCTCCAAATAAAACTGCATTTGTTTGTCTATACTTAAAAACTTGTAATCCAACTTCATCAAAATTAAACTTGTTTATGCTGTCATTCAGGTTGTAAAACATATTTGTTGGAGCACGATATATAAAATCATTTATATCATTATAATAAATGCTTAAATCAACATAATGATATGGTTTTATAACTCTAAAACCAAAATCTAACCCGTAATTTTTTTCAATCAATAAATTTCTTTCACCAATATCAAAAGAACCTGTAGCTTCGTGAATAGAGTAAGATGCAAGTTCTTCTACTGTTGGAGATCTGAATGCGTTTGCAATATTTGTATAGATTGATAAATCATCGTTTAAATTATATGAAATGCCAAAAGAACCGCTAACAGAATTATAATTCTTATCGAATGAAGAAAAAATATTATTAGATAATTCAGATTCAGGGATTTTTAGTTTATTAATTTCATATCGTAAACCAAGTTGAAAATTGAATTTATTTATTCTTATTTGTTCATAAAAATACATTGCAAAACTTTTGTAATTAGCATTTGGCGTTAATGCTTCTTCTCCTGTAACTGTATAATCCTGATTCATAAACCATAATCCAAAAATTCCATTTATATTGCTAAAGATAGGATTATGCTTAAACGAAACATCACTGCTAAAACTCTTTAAACCAAATTCAGTTCCAACTTCTCCATCATTCCTGATGATTTCCTTATGATTATACTCTTGATAACCACCTTTAAAGTTAAAAGAAGTTATAAATGAATTAATATTGTCACTCTCTAAAAGAAAACGAAAATCATTCTTTTTCATTTCAAGCAAAATTGGTCCTTCACCTTCATTTTCATTTTTGTCAAATGGTAAACCATAACTTGTATTGTAATTTGAAAAACTAACTCCACCTAGACCAAAACCAGGTTTGTATGAAAATCCAAACTGATATCCATTTGACTTTTGATCAGTATTTAAAACTTCTTCATTGTTGCCATCAAAATAATTTTTATTAGAACGATTGAAATAATTTGCATGAAAAGCAAAATCGCTAACACCATAGTGAAAATCAGCATTACCAAAATACTCTTTATTGTTGCTTGATGAATTTAAATTAATTATACCTTCTAAATGATCTGGTACATAAGTTGGGATATCTTCTGAAATAATATTTATAACTCCACCAATTGCGTTACTTCCATAAAGTAAAGATGCCGGACCACGTAACACTTCAATCTTTTCTACATTGCCGCCATCTGATGTTACTCCATGATCATCTGAAGAGTTTGACAAATCACCCATTCTTAAACCATTTTCAAGTATTAAAATTCTATTATTACTGAATCCACGAATAACTGGTCGGGAAGGTGCTGTTCCATTTGAACGAACTGAAACACCGGGTTGAAAATTTAATATTTCAGCAATAGTTGAGTTCCTTTTTATTAATAAATTTTGATTAGAAATTACAATAGAACTTTGTGTAAAATCTTTTTTATCTAAAGAAAGTGGATTACCAGTTACGACAACTTCCTGTAAATCAACATTCCCATCAATCATTTTTACAATTAAAGAATCATTGTGTGGTATTGAAATTTTTATTGTTTGTGTTCTGTGTCCAATGTATGAAAACACAAAAGTGTAATTACCATCTTTTAAATTTTTAAATGTAAAAATGCCATCTTCATTTGTGTTTGTACCAATCTTTAGCTCTTTAATTATAACATTAACATTATATAATGGTGTGTTATCTTTTTCATCTATTACTTTACCTGAAAATTTAATTTGTGAAAAAATGTTCGACGAAATAAATAATATGAAAAAAAGAAATATTCTCGATTTCATAACAATTCTCCTAATTAGATTGCAATAAATTATTTTTATTAATTAGAAACACAATTAAGATTTGTTATGAAATTGGAGGAGCTCTTAGACAAATGTTTTGTAAGTAAGTTTTAAGAAGTTGAGGATTAAAATATTCGATTAATTCTAATTCAAGAAATAATTGAAAGTCAGATTTTATATTTTCATGAGTAAAGTTAAAGTCATGTGAAAGAAAATATTGTATTGCACAAATGTTTTGAGAAATAAAATGGTGTGAATTGTTAAACGTATCTTTTTCAAATGAGTATAATTTATTATTGTTTATATTTAAATCATGATAATGAAACGAAGCGGAAATTAAAGTAGATAAATATGCCGCTAAAACTAATGAAGCAAAATATTTTTTAAAATGAATTTTCATAATTAAATATAAAGTTAAATTAGGTTTCATGTCAATTATTGATTTTTATTTTATCAAACATTATGTTATAAATGAAATTTACTCAATTAAAAAGGAAATAATTATGAAGGAAAATAAATTAAATGGTGAAGTTTATTATCCATCAGAGGAAGTAATTTCAAAAGCTCACATAAAAGACTGGGAGCAACTAAATGAATATGTAACTAACAATTATGAAAAATTCTGGGAAGATTTAGCTAATGAACTTCACTGGTTCAAAAAATGGGAAAAAGTTTTAGATGATTCTAATAAACCTTTTTTTCAATGGTTTACAGGTGGTGTTACTAATATAGCTTATAACTGTCTTGATATTCATACAAAAACTCACCGTAGAAATAAATTAGCTTTAATTTGGGAAGGTGAAAATGGTGAAACAAAAACGTATTCATACTTCGCAATTCATCGCGAAACTTGCAAATTTGCAAATATTCTAAAAAGTCTTGGTGTTCAAAAAGGTGATAGAGTTACAATATATATGGGGCGAGTGCCAGAAATAGTAATTGCAATGTTAGCTTGTGCAAGAATCGGTGCAATACATTCAGTCGTTTATGGTGGATTTTCTGTTGAATCACTTGCCGAAAGAATTGAAGATAGTAACTCAAAAGTTTTAATAGTTGCTGATGGTGCTTTCCAAAGAGGGAAAATTGTACCATTAAAGCAAATAGCCGACGAAGCTTTACAAAGATGTGGTACCGTAGAACATGTCTTAGTAGTTAAAAGAACAGGGCAAAATGTAAATATGGAATTTGGTCGTGATATGTGGTTGCATGAATTGATGAATTTACCAGTTGCATCTAGGGAATGTTCTTTAGAAAAAATGGATGCCGAAGATCCGCTATTTATTTTATACACAAGCGGCACAACTGGTAAACCAAAAGCTATTCTTCATACTCATGGTGGTTATATGGTTGGAACATACGCTTCATTAAAATATGTATTCGATATTCATGAAGAAGACAGATACTGGTGTGCTGCAGATCCCGGTTGGATTACCGGGCATAGTTATATTGTTTATGGACCAATGTTAAATGGTGCAACATCATTTCTTTATGAAGGGGCTCCTAATTTCCCTTATCCAAATCGTTGGTGGGCAATGATTGAAAAATATGGAATAAATATTCTTTACACTGCACCAACTGCAATTCGTGGATTAATGAGATTTGGAGAAGCTTGGGTTAATCGCCATGATTTATCTTCATTGAGATTATTGGGTTCTGTTGGTGAACCAATAAATCCAGAAGCATGGAAATGGTATTACAAAGTAGTTGGAAAAGAAAAATGTCCGATTATGGATACATGGTGGCAAACAGAAGCAGGAATGTTTATGATTACTCCAATGCCTTGCGTTCCATTAAAACCAGGAAGTGGTACAAGACCATTCCCTGGAATTCAAATGGATGTAGTTGATGAAAATGGAAATTCTGTAAAAGCTAACGAAGAAGGTTTTTTAGTTATTAAAACGCCTTGGCCTTCAATGATAAGAACTGTTTGGAAAGATGATGAAAGATATATTAACCAGTATTGGTCTAAATATCCTGGATTGTATTTAACTGGTGATAGTGTTCGCCGAGATGAAGATGGTTATTATTGGATAATTGGTAGAGTTGATGATGTAATTAAAGTTTCTGGTTATCGTTTAGGTACTGCTGAAATTGAAAGTGCTTTAGTAAGTCATCCTGCTGTTGCAGAAGCAGCAGCAATAGGATTACCTCATGAGGTTAAAGGTAATGCGATTCATACTTTTGTAATATTGAAAAATGGTTTTACAAAATCAACCCAATTAATTGAAGAACTTAGGCAACATGTAAGCCATGAAGTTGGTCCGATTGCCAAACCAGAAAGTATTGAAATAGTTGATTCATTACCAAAAACAAGAAGTGGTAAAATTATGAGAAGAGTTTTGAAAGCAAGAGCATTAGGCCAGGATCCAGGTAATATTTCAACTTTGGAAGAATAAATTTTTTTGACACTTAACTTTTTGCACTTAATTTTGGAGAGCTTTATAAAAATTATTGAATCAAACTTTTGAGGTTAACTTTCAGTATGAAAAAAGCTCTCCAACTTTTCTTTTTTTTAATTTTTATTTCAACTTTAATTTATTCACAAGAAACAGGAACACTAAGAGGATTTGTTACTGATTCCCTCACGGCAGAGGCACTTGTTTATGCTAATGCGTATATCAAAGAATTAAATAAAGGTGCAAATACTGATTCCCGTGGATATTTTTTAATCCCGTCAATACCAACTAATAAAACTTATCAGTTAACAATTTCTTATGTTGGTTACAGATCTAAAACAATTTTAATTCGTGTTTCAAATGAAAAAGTTGTACAGTATAATATTTCTTTACAATCCGAAGGAATACAATTAAATACAATCACACAAATTGGTGAACGTTATAAAGAAAAAAATGAAACTAATGTAAGCGTTCAGAGAATTTCTGCACGTGAAATCGAAATTATGCCGAAAGGTGTTGAAACAGATGTTTTTCGTTCAATTAAATATTTAGCTGGTGTACAATCTACAGGCGATGTTTCTGCAAAGTATTATGTTCGTGGCGGTGCAAGTAATCAAAATTTAGTTTTAATTGATGGTGTTACAATTTACAATCCATTTCATGCATTAGGTCTTTTCAGTGTTGTAGATCCAGATATGATTAACAATATTGAATTTTTCAAAGGTGGTTTTTCTGCAGAATATGGAGGAAGACTTTCTTCTGTAATGAGTATTTTAACTAAAGATGGGAACAAAAATCGTCTAAGTGGAAAAGCAACTGCAAGTTTTTTAACCGGAAAAATTCTTCTTGAAGGACCAATTCCAAATGGCTCTTTTATTCTAACCGGAAGAAAAAGTTACTCAAATGATGTGATTAAAAAATTTTTGAATGAGCAAAGTATTCCTGTGGATTTTTATGATTTTTCATTAAAAGCAAATTACAGCAGTAACGATTTTTTGCAAGGTGCTAAGTTTTCAATTAATGGTTTTTTTAGCGGCGATAAAATTAAGCATGCTGATCCAAGAATTGAAGATTATAATTGGAACAATAATGTTTTTGGTTTCAAATGGTTTCAGGTTGGTGATAGTCCCTTATTTTATGAATTAGGACTTTCAGCAAGTAAATTCCAGGGTGAAATTGATCCTAAAATAAGTGATTCAAGAAAAACACAAAACCGTGTTGAAGATTTGGGAATACAAATGAACTTCACTTATATGTTTAATAACAAAGATGAAATTAGTATTGGATTCCATATTAAACAAATTAAAACAAGTTTATTCATCGAAAATGATAAATCAATTCCAACCGATTTAGGTTCTTCAGGTGCAAATATTAATTTGTATCTTAAATACAGATTAATGCAATTCGACTTTATAGGATTAGACTTAGGAACAAGAGTAAATTTAGCTTCATTATCAAAAAATGCAAATAGAACTATTCTTGAACCGCGTGCAAGTTTAACATTAAGAATTTTACCAACAATTGCAATTAAAGGTGCTGCAGGAATTTACCAACAAGAACTAACAACTATAAGCGATGAGAATGAAGTGATAAATATTTTTGAACCTTGGATAATTTCTCCTGATTATTTAAAACCAGCAATTTCTAAACATTTTATTTTTGGTATAGAAACAAATTTTTTTGAAACTTTTACTTTTAACATAGAAGGATATTATAAAAAAGTAGATGATTTACCTTTGATAAACGATAAAAAAATCCTGCCGGAAGAACATGATTTCATTGCAGGTAAAGGTGAATCTTACGGAATAGAATTTTTTACAAGAATAAATCCTGATCCAATAAATTTTACAGCATCATATACAAATGCGTTTGCATATAAAGAAATTGAAGGTAAATTATATTATCCACGTTATGATATTCGTCATTCATTAAACTTAAGTTTAGAAATTGATTTTGGAAAGGGATGGACAACTTCATTAGCATGGATTTACAATAGTGGTTTACCTTTCACACAAATAATTGGCTATTACGATAAATATTACTTTGATAATTTTTTTACTAATTGGTTTCAATATGATCCAAGAAGACCTTATACAATTATTGGTACACAAAATTTAGGTCGTTTACCCGATTATCATCGTTTAGATTTTAGTATGTCTAAAAAAATAATCTTTGATTGGTTTAGTATGAAATTAGATTTTAGCATCATTAATGTTTATAACAGAAAAAATATATTTTATTTCAAAAGAGATACAGGTGAACGTGTAAATATGCTTCCATTTTTACCAACTGCAACAGTGAGAATTGAATTATGAAAAATATAATATCATTATTTATAATTATTATTGTACTTACTTCATGTGAAGAAAATTTTAATCCTTATGGTGAATTAAAAGATCGTTATGTTTTAAATTGTATAATTCGTGGTGATACAACATTTCAAACTGTTACTTTAACAAGAGATTATCAAGTAGAAAATTTTAATCCATTTTCGAACACTGAAGATGTAAATATTAAAAATGCTTTAATAAGAATTTGGAATGGAAACGATAAAGTTACATTACTTAGAGATACAACAATAGAAAGACCAGCCGGTGATAAGTATAAAACACCTTACATAGTCTTTAAGACAAATGAAATGATGCCTAATCCAAAAACGCCAATTGAAATTGAAGCAATTTTACCAAATGGTAAAAGATTAACATCTATTGCAAATGTTCCCGATGCAATTAATATTACAGATGCATTCTCAGATAAAATTATTCCTCCAGTCGATAATAAAAAGTATATCAAAGTATCTTGGTTTACAAATGAAAAAAACCCGGTCTTTTTAGTTCGCCTTGCAATTTATTATTTCAAACATGAAAATGGTGTAAAAACAAGAAATCTAATGATAGTCCCATTAAATTATATTCAATATCAAAATGAATGGATTCCAAATTATCCAAAACCAATTACAGAACAAGCATATTCAGTCGATATGAACACAATTAACAAGTCAATGGAATTAATAGCTAAAGATGACCCAAATAAATCAAACTACGAAATATTAAGTTGCATTTTAGAAGTCCTGTCTTTAGACTCGGAATTAAGAAAATATTATTTTGCAACTGCTCGCAACCGTGATATTTATTCAATCAAACTTGATGAAACGGATTATACGAATATCAATGGTGGTTATGGTGTTTTTGGAGTTTATATGAAAACATTTTGGGTTTTAAGATTTACTCATCAGTATATTAATTCATTTGGTTATACACCTGGATTAACGGATGTTAAATGAAAAATCGAATCTTCATCTTTTTTTTAATAATAATTCTTTTTATATCTTGTGAAAAAGAAGTTTTTGTTGAATCTGAAATTAAAGAGACTTACACAACAGGTAAATTATTGGTGGAAAGTTTACCAGGTCCTGCTTCTATTTATATTGATGGAAAAAATAGCGGATTTAAAACTGGTGATACAATAAAATATCTTTTGCCAGGTAATCATAAAATTAAATTAAAACAAAATTTATTGAAAGATACAACTTTTTATTTCAACATTGTTGAAAATACAATTTCAAGAATTTTGGTTGATTATTATAAAAATCCGGGACAATTTGGAAAAATTTACTGCGTCTCAAATAAAAATGGTGCTTCAATTTATTTAGATGATAAAAAAACAAATTATGTAACACCTGCAACTATTTCAATGGTTTTTCCTGGTGAGCACAAAGTAAAATATTTCTTGCATGAACATAGGAGTGATTCTTTAAAAATAAATGTCGAAGGTGGTAAAACTGTTTATGTTTCACTTTCTTTAGAAGATACATCAAAATGGGTGAGTTACACATTAATTAATTCACCAATTACAGCAAATCATTTATCATCAATTGTTGTTGATAAAAATAATGTAAAATGGATTGGAACGCGTGATCAAGGTTTATGTTCTTTTGATGGTAAGAGATGGACAGTTTATAAAAAAGAAAACTCACAGCTAATTTATGATTTTATAAATTATTTAACTGTTGATTCTGAAAATAATTTATGGATAGCTACAACTGGTGGATTAATGAAAAAATCTGGAAACACATGGAAAGATTATACATCAAATCTTCCTTCAAGTTATGTTACTTCAATTGCACATGATAAAAATGGCTATACTTGGATTGGTACTTCTAATGGATTAGTAAAATATGATGGTAATACATGGCAGGTATTTAACACATCCAATTCAAACATTCCAGCAAATTTTGTTACTTCAGTTTCTATTGATCTTGCAAATAAAGTGTGGATAGGTACTTCTTCAAATGGAGTTGGTTATTATGATGGTTCAACATGGAGAAATTTTAACATGTCGAATATGAGATTACAACGAAACTTAGGAAATGGAATTAGATATGTTAAAGTTGATAATAATGGAATAGTTTGGGTTGCTCATGTTCAAAATTTAATTGCTGGTGAACTTGGTGGTTTAACAACTTTTGATGGAACTAATTGGACACAAGTTTCATTGATAGGAATTCCTTCTGATCAAGTCGAAACAATTTATGTAGATTCAAAAAATCAAAAATTTGTGGGTACAAAAAATGGTTTTGGGTATTTCTTGAATTCTTTTTCTATTAAATATTTTAATACAACTAACTCGCCATTGACAGCAAGTCAGATCGTTGGAATTATATTGGATAAAAATGAAGATTTGTTTATTGCTACTTTTGGCGGTGGAATGTGCAAAGTTAAAAAAGGGAATTATTAATTAATATTTTTTTTAATCCAATTTTCTAAACCATCATTTAAAATTATTTCTTGTATTGGTTTTCCAAGTGGGGGAAAGTCATAAACTTTATCTTCCAATTTGATTTGAGAAATTTCAAAATCAATTTCACAATTTATGTTTGTTCTTATTGTTAAAAATTCTTGAC
>CAZVBT010000094.1:0-3651 GCA_964625385.1 uncultured Melioribacter sp.
AGATCTTGGTGTTGCAAAAAATTATAATTTGTTTGTTTTAGAAGATGCTACGCAACCATCATCTGATACGGAAGGTAAAGTTGCTGTTGGTCGCGATGCAAATTTTGCAAATTATAGTATTGGCGATAAACTTCCTCCAAACAGCGGCGATGTTTTAGTTGTTGGAAGAAATTTAACTTTCACAAGCGGAAGAGTTTATAACGGTGATGTTGCTTATGGTAATTCTACTAATCTTCCTATTAACCAAACTTCAATTGATGGTTATTTAAGAAAAGATAACCCGATTAACTTTGCTGCAGCTAAAACTTATTTAGAAAATTTATCTCAAACTTTATCTTCATATTCAACAAATGCAAATTCTCAATTACAATTCAGTACTCTTTATTTCGAAGGTTCAGATCCACACCTGAATGTATTTAAAGTTGATGCTCTTCAGGTTAATAACTCAACCAGTTTTGAAATTAATGCACCAAATGGTTCTGCTGTTTTAATCAACATTGAAGGTGATAATATAGTTTGGGATGGCGGACTTGAAGTTTATGGAACAACTATTAATAATGTAATCTATAATTTTTATCAGGCAACAAATATTAGAATAACTAATATTGATGTTAGAGGAACTGTTTTGGCTCCTTTTGCTGCTGTTAATTTTATAAGCGGTGTTCAAAATGGTCAAATGATTTGTAAGTCATTATTTGGCACTGGTCAATTTAATCATTCGCCATTTTTTGGAAATATTCCACCAGATAAAAAAATTACTAATATTGCATCAATCACAGGCACATTAACTACTGATCCCAACACAAATAATAATATTTCCAGCGTTACAATTGACTTTAACAAAACAAACTTGAATCCAAACACAAATAATAGCAGTCAATCAACAGGAAGTGTTTGGAAAGAAGTCGGTTCGTTTGCACAAGGTGAAACAGTTTATTCAATGAGTTATGACAACAATTCAACTTACGCTGGAACATACGGCGGCAAAGTTTATGAATCAAAAGACAATGGATTAAAATGGAATGCAATTACAAATGGTTTAAATGTTGCCTGGATTTGGTCTATGACTACACTAAACAATAAACTTTTTGCTGCTACAGAAAAAGGTGTTTATCAATTTGATGGTTCATCTTGGAGTTTAACAAATCTAAAAGATGTTGACGTTCGTGCTTTAACATCAGCAGATGGTAAGATTTATGCTGGCACCTGGGGAAAAGGTATTTTTGTTTCGGATGATCAAGGTAAAACCTGGAATGAATTTAATGAAAGCTTAACAAACAGTGCTATTCAAACATTAGCTGTAAATAAAAATGGAGATTTATTTGCGGGAACAGCTGGCGGCGGGGTATTTAAAGTATTCAACGGCGAAAATAAATGGTATCAATACAATGTTGGAAATAATATAATAACGTCAATTTCTTGTACTAATGAATCGATAATTGCTGCAACTTACGGTGGTGGGGTTTATACTTCTTTTGATAATGGTTCTAATTGGCAAAGAACAGCTTTAACGCAAAATTATATTTATTCTTCAACAGTTGATAAAAATGGAAAATTATATTTAAGCTCATGGACAAGCGGTGTGTTTACATCTGAAGATAAAGGTTCAAATTGGCAACCGCTTGGTATGGGTGGATTTGGTGTTAGTTCTTTAGTTGCTTCATTAAATTCAAATGACGTAATTGCCGGCACAAAAGAAGGTAAGATTTATAAAATTACTTTCAGTGCAACTAATCTTGAAAAAGATAATACTTTGCCAATTGAATTTGAATTAATGCAAAATTATCCTAATCCATTTAATCCAGTTACAAATATTAATTATAGAATACCAATTGATTCAGAAGTAAAACTTAAGGTATTCGATATTTTAGGAAGAGAAGTTGCAACATTAGTAAACGAATTTCAAAAACGTGGAAATTATAATTATCAATTATCAATTATTAATTATAAATTAAGTTCCGGTGTTTATTTCTATCAATTGAAGGCCGGAAATTTTGTTGATACAAAGAAAATGATAATTTTAAAATAATAGCTTCAGAATAAATTTTGTACAAATGTTAATTTTTCAGCCAGAGGTAATTCAATCCTTTGGCTGAAAAAATTATTGTCTAATATTACGACTGTCAAATCACCACACAATTTAATTAATTTCTTTAATAAGCTCTCTTTTAGCAATAATTTTTGATTCAGTATTTTTACGAAGTCAAATTAAGGAGACTTATGTATTATATTTTTTTCGTTCTTTTTATCTCGGCTTCACTGTTTGCACAGAATTACTCACTAAGCGGATATGTAAAGACAATCGACGGTAAGTTTTTAAGCGGGGCTAATATTATTATTGAAAATACTGATTTGGGTTCAACTACAGATTCACTGGGTTTTTACACAATCAATAATTTGGAGAAACAAGAATTAAAAGTAACAGCTGCTTTTATTGGCTATGAAACTTCAACAAAAAAAATATTTATCAGTCAGAATACAAGATTAGATTTTATTCTTGCCGAAAAAGCTATTCTGCTAAGTGAATCAATTGTATCAGCTGAATTTGGAAAAACACCTTATGCTTTTTCAAAGTTGGATAATATTGAAATCAATAAGAAATTAGGCTCGCAGGATGTGGTTTTTGGACTTCAGTCAATTCCAAATATTTTTGTTTCGCCTCAAGGCGGCGGCACTGGCGATTTGCGATTAAACATTCGCGGATTCAGTCAAACTAATATCGGAATTATGATTGACGGAGTTCCTGTAAATAATCCAGAAAATGGTGAAGTGTATTGGAGCAATTGGGCGGGAATGAGTGATATACTTAGTAATGTTCAGGTTCAACGCGGACTTGGTTTTATTCCTTATTCTGTTTCATCAGTCGGTGGTAATGTTAATTTTACAACTATGGGAAATTCATCGACTAAATTTTTAAAACTGAAAAGTGAATTTGGCTCGGATAATTTCAGAAAGACAACTCTCTCATTTTCACAAATGATTTCCGAAAATATTTCTCTGACTTCTCTCATATCGAAAAAGAATTGGGATGGTTATGCCGATAAAACACAGCTTGACGAAATAACTTATTTCTTTTCTCTTGCCGGCAGTTTTGAAAATCATTTTCTTAAAATAAATCTTTTTGGTTCACCGCAATCACACGGACAGCGATTGACAATGCAGTCAATAAATTTTTGGAAAACTCACGGTTCAAGATTTAATTCAGACTGGGGTTACTTAAACGGCAAGCCGCTAAATCTTCGCGACAATGTTTTTCATAAGCCAACAATAAGTTTAACACATCAATGGAAAATTTCAAATGATTTAATCCAAAACAATGTCTTGTATTATTCGTACGGCGAAGGCGGTGGAACTGTGCCACCATGGTTTGATTTTAAACATACAAGCACCGGGTTAATTGATTTTGACTCTGAGTATAATTTTAATTCAGCCAATATTGACAGCGCGTTTTCTCCAACTTTACACTACACAAAAAATGCTTTGAGATTTACTGTTCATAAACATTACTGGAGTGGATTAATTTCAAGTCTGCAATATAAAGTTGATGATTTCTTTTTTACTGCAGGTATTGACTTCAAAAATTATTCTGCAGAAAATTACAGAAAAATTGGAAATTTGCTTGGTGGTGATTACACAATCGGAAGCAGCAAT
>CAZVBT010000095.1:0-4352 GCA_964625385.1 uncultured Melioribacter sp.
CAAATTTAGATGAAGTTGCATCTGCCATGTTCAATCAGGGTGCTGGAATTATTGGTGAATACAATAACTGCAGTTTCAGAACAAACGGAATTGGAACATTCAAAGGCTCAGCAAATAGTAATCCTTTCATTGGTAAAAAAGAAAATTTTGAGAAAGCAAATGAAGTTCGCCTTGAAGTTTTAGTTGATTCATGGAAATTAAACAAAGTTATTAATGCAATGTTGAAATCTCATCCTTATGAAGAACCTGCCTATGATATTTATCCTTTAAGAAATAAAAATGTTAATTATGGAGCCGGTGCAATTGGTGAATTAGATAATGAAATGAATGTAAATGAATTTTTAAAACATGTTGAAAAATCATTGCTTTTATCCAACTTTAGATTTGTTAATGGAAATAAAAGAAGAATTAAAAAAGTAGCTGTTTGTGGTGGTTCGGGTTCCGAATTATTAAACGATGCTATTTCAAAAAATGCTGATGTATTTATCACGGCCGATATTAAATATCACACTTTTCATGATGCAAAAAACAAAATACTTTTAATTGATGCTGGTCATTATGAAACAGAAGTTGTAATCTTGAAAATTGTTGAAGAAAAAATCAAAAAATTAATTAAAGAAAAAAAAGAAAACATTAAAGTTTATAAATATTCGTCATCAACGAATCCTGTAAAGTTTTACAAACAATAAGGAGAATAAATTGATTGCAAGATTATCAACACTTTACGAGCTTCAGTTAATTGATAACCAGCTCGATGAATTAGAAGAGCTGCGTGGAGATTTGCCAGCAGCAGTTAATGAACTTAAAGCACAAATTCAAACTCTCCAGGATCAAATAGAAGGAAAAGAGTTTGAAAAGAAAAATTCTGTTGAAAAAAGAAAACAAAATGATGATGAAGTTGATCGTCTGAAAGCAAATCTAAAAAAATTCAAGGCTCAACTTTATCAAGTAAGAAACAATAAAGAGTATGATGCTCTTACTAAAGAAATTGACCATTCTGAAGATTCAATAAAAAAACTTGATGCAGAAACTAAAGCTCTTGAGGATTTAATTGACAAACTTAAAGCTGAAATAAAAGAGCTTGAACCACAAATTGAAAAGCTTAAAGATGAATTGAAAGAAAAAGAAACAGAATTAAAACAAATTATTAAAGCAAATGAAAAAGAAGAAATTCGTTTGCGCGAAAAAAGAGAAAAAGTTGCTGCTAAAATAAAAAAACCAGATTTAAATACTTATATGAGAATTCGCAAAGCTCTTGGTGGAAAAGCTATCGCAACTGTAAACCGTTCTGCTTGTTCCGGATGCCATAATATAATTCCACCTCAAAGACAATTAGAAATTAAATCAAATAAAAGAATTTTTACTTGTGAATCCTGTGGAAGACTTTTAATTTCTTCTGAAATTGCTGAAGAAGTTGAGAAAAAAGTACAATTGTAATTAATTAATCTTCTTTAAATTGAAATGTCAGACTAATGTAGTTAGTTTGACATTTCTTATTTGTATCTAAAAAAAATTTTTTAACAGTTTTATAACTTATTTTTAATAACTTTAATTTATGATTGGATATATAAAAGGAAAAATATTAGATAGAAGGCCAACAAAAGTTTTAATAGATGTTAATGGTATAGGATTTCTTTTGAATATCTCTATAAATACTTTTGAGACAATTAATGATAAAGAAGAAATTTCTTTATACACATATTTGCATGTTCGCGAAGATCAGCTTGAGCTTTTTGGATTTTATTCATTAGCAGAAAAAGAAATGTTTGAATTATTAATAAGTGTTTCAGGTATCGGACCAAAATCTGCATTAAGTATTCTTTCTGGAATTCAAATAGATGATTTAAAGGAAGCATTAAAAACTGCTAATATCTCCAGGTTGATTTCTATACCGGGTATTGGCAGAAAAACCGCTGAAAGACTTATGATTGAACTACGCGATAAAGTTGATAACATTTCAGTTGATGTTGAAAAATCTTCATCTGTTTCTTCAACAATTAAAAATGATGCAATCGCAGCTTTAGTTAACTTAGGGTATAATCAAAAAGTCTCTGAAAGAATTGTTCGTGCAATTTTAGATTTAAAACCAAACTGCACAATTGAGGATTTAATAAGAGAATCATTAAATAACCTTAATAAATAATATTAATCACGATAAGGGAAAAAGTAACATGAAAAAATCTTTAATGGTTTTATTTGTTTTGATTTCAAATTTTTTAATTGCTCAAAGCTTTAAAATTTCAGGAACCATTTCAGATGCTTCAAATGGTGAAAAATTATTTGGAGCTACTGTAATGATTAAGGATTTGTCAATTGGTGCCACAAGCGATATGAATGGTTATTATGTAATTGAAAATTTAAAGTCTGGGGTTTATGAAATAACTGTTTCCTACATAGGTTATACTTCTAAAACAAGAAATGTATCTGTTGATAAAAATGTTACCGTAAATTTTTTACTTGAACCAACTTCAGTTTTGTTAAACGAGACAGTTGTAAAAAGTACAAAAGCAGTTTTAAGAGAAACGCCGGTTGCCTTTTCAGAAGTTAAAGGCGCCGATTTAGAATTCAAACTTGCTTCACGCGATATTCCGCAAGAACTTGCAACAACACCAAGTGTTTACTCTTCTGCTTCTGGCGGTGGTGCTGGAGATGCTACTCTTTATGTACGAGGTTTTTCTCAACGCAATGTTGCTGTGATGGTCAATGGTGTTCCTGTTAATGATATGGAAAATAAATGGGTCTATTGGTCAAATTGGGCTGGTCTTGGCGATGTTTTAGAAGATTCACAAATTCAACGTGGCATTGGTGCTTCACCTTATTCTGTTAATGCTGTCGGTGGTGTCTTAAATATGGTTACTAAAGGAATTGCAAGTGAAACTGAATACATAAAATTAAAATCTGAATTCGGTTCAAATAATCTTGTTAAAGGAAGCATAGCTTTTCATCAAAAAATATCAGATAATTTTGCTGTAACTACTTTACTATCACGAAAAAATTGGGATGGTTATGCTGTTGGTACTTACAATCGCGAGTTTACATATTTCTTTGCTCTTGGTGGAGTTTTTGGAGATCACTCAATTGAATTACGTGGTGTTGGTTCGCCTCAGGAACATGGCCAAAGACCTTTTAGCTATGCACGTTTAACTGCTGCCGATTGGGAAAAATATGGACGTAATTTTAATTATGCTATGGGCAGGTTAAATGGCGGTTGGATTAACGAAGCAGTAAATAAATTTCACAAACCACAATTTAATATTGACTGGAATTGGCAAATATCAAATCATTCTATTCTCTCAACTGTTGTTTATTATTCTATGGGTCGTGGTTACGGCAGTGGTACTTTAGGACCATTTGCACCAGCAATAACAAAGCAACAAGATAGTGTTTATCAAAATTATCGTGATTATGATAAAGTTTTTAGTATAAATTCCAAAGCTATTGATAAAAACTACAGCGAAACTTTACATCGCTCAACTTCAACTGTTTTAAGAAATTCAGTTAATAATCACGATTGGTATGGATTGCTTTCAACTTTCAAAACGAGAATTTCACCAGAATTAACTTTAAATACCGGAATTGATGGAAGATATTATAAAGGCATTCATTATCAGGAAATAAGAGATTTAGTTGGTGGCGATTATTATGTTGATTTCAAAGATATAAATGGAATTTCAGTTGATCCAATAACAAAAAAAACTTTAGGCAAAATGGTTAAAGTTGGCGAAAAGGTAAATTACTACAATGATTTTTATGTACGTCAATATGGTGGATTTGGCCAGTTAGAATATAAATCAGGAAATATTTCAACTTTTGTAAATATATCAGCATCGTCACAAGGAGCAAAAAGATTAGATTATTTCCTTTATAAAAGAGATGATCCAAGAAGAGAAACTGATTGGCAAAACTTTTTTGGATATACAGGAAAAACCGGATTAAATTATAATCTTGATGAAAACAATCAAGCATTTTTTAATGTTGGATATTTTTCTACTGCACCAATGGTTAATAATATCTTTGCAAATAACACAAATATAGTTTCTAAAAATGCAAATAATGAAAAAGTTTTAGGTTTGGAATTAGGTTATGTTCTATCATCGAAAAATATTTTAGTAAGAGCAAATGGTTTTTATACAAAATGGAAAGATAGAGCTATAACAATTTCATATTCGGATATTGACCCAACTTCTGGAGAGCCAGTTACAAAGTATGCAAATGTATCAGGCTCTGAACAACTTCATTCAGGTTTTGAATTTGAATATGTATTTAAAATCATTAGAAATTTAGAATTAAAAGGCGCTGCATCTTATGTTGTTGGAAAATATCTGAATGACGTTGAAGCTTTAATTTCTCCG
>CAZVBT010000096.1:0-3548 GCA_964625385.1 uncultured Melioribacter sp.
CGTTAAAAAATATATTGATATTCTTGCAATGTATAAAATGAATCGTTTTCATTGGCATTTAACTGAAGATCAAGGTTGGAGAATTGAAATTAAAAAATATCCAAAGCTTACAGAAATTGGTGCATGGCGTAAAGATGAAAATGGAAATCTTTATGGTGGTTTTTATACACAAGAACAAATTAAAGAGATTGTTGAATATGCAAAGCATAAATACATTACAATAATTCCAGAAATTGAAATGCCGGGGCATTCACTTGCAGCACTTGCAGCATATCCACAATTTTCTTGCACTGGTGGTCCATTTGAGGTGCTAAACCTTTGGGGAATTACAAAAGATGTTTATTGTGCTGGTAATGACAGCACATTCATATTCCTTCAAAATATTTTAAATGAAGTAATTGATTTATTCCCCAGCGATATTATTCATATTGGTGGCGATGAAGTTCCTAAAGATAGATGGAAAGAATGTCCGAAATGTCAAGCAAGGATTAAAACTGAAAATTTAAAAGATGAACATGAACTTCAAAGTTATTTTATTCAACGAATAGAAAAGTTTGTTAACTCTAAAGGGAAAAAAATAATTGGCTGGGATGAAATACTTGAAGGTGGACTTGCACCAAATGCTTTAGTAATGAGTTGGCGTGGTGTTGCTGGTGGTATTGCAGCAGCAAAACAAAAACATTTCGTTGTTATGAGTCCTGGCACTCACTGTTACTTCGATCATTATCAAGCTTTGCAGAATGAACCAACGGCTATAGGTGGTTATACAACTTTAGAAAAAGTTTATTCTTTCGAGCCTGTTCCATCAGAACTAAATGATGAAGAAGCAAAATATATTCTCGGTGCACAGGCAAACGTTTGGACGGAATATATTGAAACCACCGATCATGTTGAATACATGTTATTGCCAAGATTAATTGCTTTAAGCGAAGTCGTTTGGTCAGATAAAAGTTTAAAAAATTTAGATGACTTTTTATATCGCATTAAAAAGCATTACGAAATTTTGTCGAGTAAGAATATAAACTTTAGAATTCCAACTCCTTTACCAGATGAAAATGAAATTTTAATTTCCAAAGGAACTAAAGTCGTTCTCAACAAACCAATTGATAACTCAAATATATTTTACACAATTGATGGAAGTGAGCCAAATATTAATTCAATTAAATACATTAAACCACTTGTAATTGATAACAACATTTTAATTAAAGCAAAAACATTCTTGTCAAATGGAAAATCTAATACTTTATCTTCAGTACAATTCACAATAATTGACTCAACGATGAATGGACTTAATTATAAATATTATGAGGGAGTGTTTGATTCTATTCCTGATTTAACAAAACTTAATCCCATTAAAGAAGGTAAAATTTATAAACTTTCATTGAGTGAAATAAATCCAGCAAAGTCAAGTTATGTTGTTTCAATATCTGGATATTTAAAGATTGAAAATGATGATGAATATAAGTTTTACCTTTCAAGCGATGATGGAAGTAAATTATTTATTGATGACAAATTAATAATCAACAACGATGGTGTTCACAAAGTAAAAGAAGTGAGCAATTCTGTTTATTTAACCAAAGGTAAAATTTCATTTGAAGTTCAATATTTTAACAAATGGAGTTGGGGTTCCTTAAAATTAGAACTTGAAAGTTCACAATTACCAAGAAAAAATATTTCTGCTGATATGTTATTCATTAAATAATAAAAATTAAAAATGAAAAGTAGAAGAGAATTTTTGAAAACAAGCTCTTTAGCTGTTGCAGGAATAAGCCTATCAAATTTAAACTTTGCAACTAAATTTATTAAACCAACCTTTGAAAGCAATAGACCTAAACTTGGTGATAGAAAATTTATCAGCAATTCAGTTGAAGAAACAATCGAAAATATGAAAAGCAAAATTGCGGACAAAGAACTTGCGTGGATGTTTGAAAATTGTTTTCCAAATACTTTAGATACAACCGTTACACATAAAATAATTAATGGTAAACCAGATACATTTGTAATCACTGGCGATATTAATGCAATGTGGCTGCGTGATTCTACTGCGCAAGTTTGGCCTTACTTGCAATTAGCCGACAAAGATGAAAAACTAAAACAATTAATTACCGGAGTAATTAACCGTCAAACAAAATGTATTTTGATCGATCCTTATGCAAACGCTTTTAATGATAGTCCTGCCGATTCACCATGGAAAAATGATATCACAGAAATGAAACCGGAACTTCACGAACGTAAATGGGAAATTGATTCATTATGTTATCCGGTTCGTTTAGCTTATGATTATTGGAAAACTACAAATGATACTTCAGTCTTTTCAAATGAATGGATTGAAGCAATGAAACTTGTTTATAAAACATTTCGCGAGCAACAACGCAAAGATGGAACTTCTCCATATAGATTTATGAGAAATACAGCCTGGGCAACTGATGGTGTTGTTCTTAATGGTTATGGAAATCCAATAAATCCTGTTGGCTTAATTGTTTCAATTTTTCGTCCGAGTGATGATGCAACAATTTTTCCATTTTTAATTCCATCAAATTATTTTGCTTTAGTTTCAATGCGTCAATTATCTGAAATTTTTTCAAACATTCTTAATGATAATGAAACTGCTATGGAGTGGCTTTTATTTGGTGATGAACTTGAAGAAGCGCTTAATAATTATTCAGTTCACAATCATTTGAATTTTGGGAAAATTTTTGCTTATGAAGTTGATGGTTTTGGAAATAAATTATTTATGGATGATGCTAACGTTCCAAGTTTACTTTCTTTGCCATATTTAAATGCAATTGATGTAAAAGAAGAAGTTTATCAAAACACAAGAAAATTTCTTTTAAGCAAAAACAATCCATACTACTTTGAAGGGAAAGCAGGCAAAGGAATTGGTGGTCCGCATGCCGGCTTGAATATGATTTGGCATCTTTCAATTATTATGCGTGGATTAACAAGTATTGATAAAAATGAAATTCGTGAGTGTATTAAAATTCTAAAACACACTCATGCAAACACTGGATTTATGCACGAAGCTTTTCATAAAGATAATGCAAATAATTTTACACGACCATGGTTCGCCTGGACTAATACTTTATTCGGTGAATTTATTTTGAAAGTAAATGAACAACATCCAGAATTGTTAAAAGAGAAATTTTAATTTATTCATAAAAAATTTTTCTTATAATGATTAACTTAAGTAATTTTTTATGGTGAGATATGAAAGCAAAATTTTTACTTATTTCTTTCTTTTTAACTTCATTACTCTTTTCACAAAATTTAATAAAATATGTAAATCCATTTATGGGAACAAATGGACATGGGCATGTTTATCCAGGTGTAACAGTTCCATTTGGAATGGTACAGCTTAGTCCTGATAATGGAAGAGGCGGCTGGGATTGGTGCTCTGGTTATAATTATTCAGATAGTTTAATTGCCGGATTTAGCCACACTCATTTAAGTGGCACCGGAATTGGCGATTTATGCGATATTAGTTTTATGCCCGCAATTTTCAAAAATGATATTTTTGAATCGAATATTGTTAAAGAAAATTTTCAAAC
>CAZVBT010000097.1:0-4961 GCA_964625385.1 uncultured Melioribacter sp.
GTGTAAGTAAATTCATAGCAACAAATTAAAATGAATCATTAAATTTTTTCTTCTGCATCTTTATGAATTTCAGTTTGACGATCTTTACTATTAATAAAAGCAAGTTCATTTTTAGCCGAATCATGTGTTACGATAATTTTATCACCTTCTTTAAAAGTATTAAGTAATAATTCTTCTGCAAGAGGATCTTCAATATATTTTTGGATTGCTCTTTTCAAAGGTCTTGCTCCGAATTTCGGATCAAATCCTTTTTCGGCAACAAAATTTAATGCTGATTCATCAAGCTCAATTTCTATTTTGTTAGTATTAAGATTTTTAATTAAATCCTTCATTTCAATCAGAGCTATTTTCTTAATATCATCTTTATCAAGACTTCTAAAAACAATTGTTTCATCAATTCTATTTAAGAATTCAGGATTGAATAATCGTTTCATAGCATCTTCGAGAGTGTTTTTCAATTTTGAATATAAATCAGCTTCAGAATCTTCACCAAAACCAAAACCACCAGTTGATTTAATTTCTTTTGTTCCAACATTTGAAGTCATGATGATGATAGTATTCTTGAAATCGACTCTTCTACCTAAACTATCAGTTAAAATACCATCATCAAGCACTTGTAATAATAAATTAAAAACATCAGGGTGAGCTTTTTCAATTTCATCAAAAAGAACAACTGAATATGGTTTTCTGCGAACACGTTCGGTCAATTGTCCACCTTCTTCATAACCAACATATCCTGGAGGCGCTCCAACTAAACGAGACACTGCAAACTTTTCCATGTATTCACTCATATCAATTCTAATTAGTGCATCTTCGCTATCGAAAAGATAACGAGCCAGTTCTTTTGCCAGTTCTGTTTTACCTACTCCTGTTGGACCTAAAAATATGAATGTGCCAATTGGTTTGGTAGGACTTTTTAATCCAGCTCTTGTTCTTCTAATAGCTTTTGTTAATTTAATAACAGCTTCATCTTGACCAACAATTCTTGATTTAAGGGCTTCTTCCATTTTCATTAATTTTTCGGATTCAGCTTGAACAACACGAGTTACAGGAATACCTGTCATCATAGAAACAACAGTAGCAATATCATCTTCAGTTACATCGTAAATAATATCTTTAGTTTTAGTGTCCCATTCTCTTTTTGCAATTTCTAAATCATTTTGAAGAGTTTTTTCAAGATCGCGAAGACGAGCAGCTTCTTCAAAATCTTGTTGTTTAACAACTTGAAATTTTTGTTGTTTAATTTTTTCAATTTCTTCTTCAAGTTTTAAAATATCTTCTGGCACAGTAAAATTGCCCATGTGAACACGAGAACCAGCTTCATCAATTACATCAATAGCTTTGTCTGGCAAATAACGATCTGTTATATATCTTTCACTCATTCTAACAGCATGTTCAATTGCTTCTTTGGAATAACGAACATGATGATGTTGCTCATATTTGAATTTTATGCTTTCAAGAATTTGAATAGTTTCTTCAGCAGAAGGTGGATCAACCATTACTTTTTGGAAACGACGATCTAAAGCTCCATCAGTTTCAATGTATTTTCTATATTCATCTAAAGTAGTTGCACCTATGCATTGAATATCACCACGTGCTAAAGCTGGTTTGAACATATTGGAAGCATCAAGAGAACCAGAAGCTCCACCAGCTCCAACTATTGTGTGTAATTCATCAATAAATAAAATAACATCATCAGCTTTTTCTAATTCGGTCATCAAAGCTTTCATTCTCTCTTCGAATTGGCCACGATATTTAGTCCCAGCAACTAATCCAGCTAAATCTAAAGTTACAATTCTTTTTTCTTGAAGTATTCGAGGAACTTTTTTCTGCACAATTCTTAATGCTAATCCTTCTGCAATTGCAGTTTTACCAACACCGGGTTCACCAATTAAAACTGGATTATTCTTTTTTCTTCTACTTAAAACTTGAGCAACTCTTTCAATTTCTTTTTCTCTTCCAATAACTGGATCAAGCTTATCTTCTATTGCAAGTTTTGTTAAATCTCTACCAAAATTATCTAGAACTGGAGTTTTAGTTTTTTCTGGTTTTTTAGTAGATTGGAATTGTTGAGGATTTGCAAAAGATTTTGTACTTGATTCACGGCTTGCTAAAATGTCATTTAATTCTGCACGAGCATTATCATAAGTTACATTAAACTGATGCAGAATTTGCGTTGCAATATTATCTTCATCTCTTAATAAAGAAAGTAATATATGCTCCGTTCCAATTACATCTGACTTATAAATTTTTGATTCAATTTGAGTAATCTTTAAAACTTTTTCTGCTTGTTTTGTAAGTGGAATATTTCCTATAGTCAAAGTTCCACCAGAAGCACGAACAGTATCTTCAATTGCCTTTTTAAGTTTGACTAAATCAACATCAAGATTTCGTAAAATTCTAACAGCAACACCTTGACCTTCACGAATTATTCCAAGTAAAAGATGCTCAGTGCCAATATAATCATGACCTAATCTTAAGGCTTCTTCCCTACTAAGCCTTATCACCTCTTGTACACGTTCTGAAAAATTACCTTCCATAAAACTTCCTTTTTTTCTCTTTAACAAATAATGTCATTAAATAGTTGCTCAAATATAAACAGAGCTTGCTCTCATATCAAGAAAATATAAAAAAGGTTTTTGTTTGTTGTTTCTTATTGATATTTTAGCAATAGAATTAATTATTAGGTGAAAAGATGGAAGCTTTAACTGGACTTTCAGTTGTAGTGATTTTTGCAGCAATATTTGTACTTTTTCTTATTCTATATTTTGTACCAATCGGATTATTCATTACAGCTTATTTCTCTGGTGTAAAAGTTAAAATTTTTCGCGATTTAATCGGAATGCGATTAAGAAAAGTTTCTCCTCAAGTGATAGTAAGAAATTTAATTAGCGCTGCAAAAGCGGGAATTAGCTTAACAACTTCAATGTTAGAAGCCCACTATTTAGCTGGAGGTAATGTAACCAATGTTGTCAATGCTTTAATTTCTGCAAATAAAGCAAATTTAGATTTACAATTTGAAAAAGCATCTGCAATTGATTTAGCTGGTCGCGATGTTTTAGAAGCCGTAAAAATGTCTGTTAATCCTAAGGTAATTGAAACACCATTAGTAGCAGCTGTTGCAAAAGACGGTATTCAATTAAAAGCTGTTGCAAGAATTACGGTAAGAACAAATTTAGAAAGATTAGTCGGAGGAGCTGGTGAAGCAACTATATTAGCTCGTGTTGGCGAAGGTATAGTTTCAACAATTGGATCAAGTAATTCACATAAAGAAGTTTTAGAAAACCCTGATAAAATTTCAAAAGTTGTTTTATCGAAAGGATTAGATGCTGGAACAGCATACGAAATTTTGTCTATTGATATTGCAGATGTTGATGTAGGTTCAAACATTGGTGCAATTTTACAAGCAAATCAAGCAGAAGCAGACTTGAAAGTTGCTCGTGCAAAAGCTGAAGAAAGAAGAGCAGCTGCTGTTGCGTTAGAACAAGAGATGAATGCTGAAGTTGCTCGTATGCGTGCAAAAGTTGTTGAAGCTGAATCTGAAGTGCCTCGTGCAATTGCTGAAGCTTTCAGAAATGGAAAACTTGGTGTAATGGATTATTATAATTTGAGAAATATTCAGGCAGATACCGAAATGAGAAACTCAATAGCTAAACCTGAAGATAAAAAAGAGCAAAATCCAAATGGATGATATTATTAGAATTTTAGTTTTCATTTTTTTTGTTTGGAGTATAATTGGTGGTTTGAAGTCTGACAAGAAAAAAAAATTACCACCTGATAAATTACCACAAAATTATAGAGGCAAAGCGAAACGACCTTTGCCTTCTTATAATAAACCACCGGAAGAAATTTTAGGTGATTTGTTCGGCTTTAAAGTTCCAAAGTCAGAAGAATATTCAGATTCGTATGAGTCTAAAGATCTTGAAAAAGAAGTTGATGATTTTGAAAAAATTAATCGAGTTACAAAAACGCAATGGGATTTAGATTATGATAACTTTTCAACTTTTGAAAATGAACAGAAGATTGTTCTTAATCATAGTTATGAAATTAAACAAACCAACAAAACAAATTATTCAAAAGTTATTACTAACAAATTAAAAAACAGATCATCATTAAAAGACGCAATAATCATTTCTGAAATTCTTAATAAACCAAAATCACTTCGTCGTTAATGGCAAAAAAATATATTATTAAAAAACAATCTTCTAACGAAGGTATTAGTTCTCTAAAAAAACATTTCCTGATTAATTATGAAAAGCAGCTTAATCCCGCACAGTACGAAGCTGTATCAGCTGTGGAAGGTTCATATTTGGTAATTGCTGGTGCAGGTAGCGGTAAAACAAGAACTTTAGTTTATCGTGTTGCTCGATTAATTGAATTAGGCTACGATCCAACATCAATACTATTATTAACATTCACTCGTAAAGCTGCAAAAGAAATGATGGACCGTGCTTCAATTCTTTTAGATAATAGATGTTCTAAAATTAATGGAGGGACTTTTCATTCATTTGCAAACCTAACTTTAAGAAAATATGCCAAAGCTATAGGACTTGAAAATGGTTTTACAATATTAGACCAAAGCGATAGTGAAGATGTAATTAATTTAATTCGTTCACAATTAAATCTTGGTCATCTTAAAAAACGATTTCCTAATAAATCAACTATTTACAATGTATTGAGTTTAAGTGTAAACACAGGCAGAAATATTGAAAATATTTTAGAAGAAGAATTACCACATTTAGCTGAATACACTTTAAAGTTTTTAGACATTCAAAAAATTTATCAATCATATAAAAAAAAGAATAACTTACTTGATTATGATGATTTATTGGTTTATCTGAGAAATTTTTTATTTGAAAATTCAGCAGCTGCAAAATCATTTTTAAATACAATTAATTTTGTGATGGTTGATGAGTATCAAGATACGAATAAATTACAAGCTGAAATAATTCAAGGATTAG
>CAZVBT010000098.1:0-1831 GCA_964625385.1 uncultured Melioribacter sp.
ACCAGGTTGAAGTATCTTTTCCTTTCTTTTCTTGGAAAATATCACCAGGCGAAAAGAATGATAAACCACTTTCTATTACAACTTCTTTAGAATAATTATAGTTTAATAACAAGTCAACTTCATTGCCAAATGATTTTGTTAAGATACCATTTTTTAATTTGTAATCTTTGGCTGAATTGAAAAAATGTAAATAAAAACTTGCTTTAATCTCTGATAATATATTTAAACTAGCTTTAAAGTATAAATCACTTAATCCAAGATTATATGTATCATTAGGTATATTTACAAAGTAATCCATAAATCCATAAAATTTATGAGCAGTTCCATAAACAGTATTAAATACTCTATATTGGTTATCGACAACATTATCCCCACTCAAATAATCAATTCCAATTCCAACAAATGGTTTTGATGGTAAATTAAAACTGTAACTTACATTTCCAGCTAACATATAAGCAGAAATATCATATTCTTTAGAAGATTTCATTTTTCCAACTTGGTAATAAATTTCTTCTTCATGCGATAGATTTCCTAAATTTCCTTTAATATATGTCCCTATCGTAAAACTATTAAAGTTTGTAGATGGTATCAAATTCTGCCAGATAAAAATTGGTTGAATTTGGTAGTTAGAAAACAATTTCAAATCAAAAAAAGCTCCAAACATATTTTGATCGGAAGTATCACCTATATTAAATTTCTCAAATTCCTTGATGGCAAAAAAATCCATTTTAAATTTTTGAGTATTTAAAGTTAAAAGTGCACCATCAAAACTTCTTCCTGTGTTACCCCAATTTGAATTTCCAATTAATCTTTGGTTATTGTAGATTAATTCGAATCTGCCAACTTTAAAGTCAATCGGTAAAGAAAAAATATTATCAAGTTTAATATAAGCTTGGTGCAAATCTACATTTTTCAAATTAGCTGTTGTGCTTGTTTCTTCACCAAAAACTCTTGAGTCTTGAATTTCAAAATAAGCACTTATATTATTTGAAGAATTAAACTTTGCACTTAATCTTGATCTTAAAAATGTAAATGTTGTTGATTGATTATTGGAATTGAAATCCTTGTTATCAATTTCAAAACGTGGTCTGAATTCTGCATTAAACTTTACAGATTGTTGCATAAATGTTATTGAATTAAAAGTCAAAAGAATAAATAAAATTTTTTTCATTTATCTATCTCCATTCATTAATATTTTTTCAAGAAGCCTTGCCTTTCCAATGCTTTTTTATCCCATTCATTTACTGTAGTATTAAGAAAATCCTTCTTATCAGCAATTAATTCTTCCATTTTTAATCCAATTAATTTTTGAGCTTTTTCTTTAGTGCTATAATCTGGTAAAGCAACAGGATATTTAATATTATGTTTTACTAAAACCAAAGCAATTTCTTTTCTTGCCTGTTCTGCTTTTTGAATTGAATTACCTAAAACTCTCAGTGCTTCAACAGGTGCATGAAACCCAACACCATTTGCAGCTGCAACCCAGTCCCATCTCCATTGAGCTTGACGAATTAATTTCAAGGCTGGCTTCAATTCCTCTTCGGTTGCTTTATTATCCCAGGCTATTTTAGCTTCAAGATGAGTAACAGCTAATGTTTTTTCAGCCTCTCTTAAAAGTTCTTTTACTTTATCCTGTCTTTCATAAACATTTTGGATTAATTTTTCTTTCTTTTCACGATGACAAACCATGCAACTATTTTCGATATTATTTAATGGGCTTTGAATATGATGATCTGTAAATTTAACCCCGCCTTCAGTTTTATAGGGCATGTGGCAATCTGCACAAGATACTTCTCTATCTGCATGAACACCCATTGAGTATAATTCAAAA
>CAZVBT010000099.1:0-2773 GCA_964625385.1 uncultured Melioribacter sp.
ATTTGTGTTTCAGCTTGTTCAGGTGTTAGCTCGACATTATTACCGCTTAATGTTACTATAACTTTTGTCAGTTTCCAGGTGCCTACAAATTCACTTGGATTTAAAGATGGTTCTGTCGGGGAATTTTCTTTTTTACAACCAACCATGAATAAAGTTATAATAAAATAGCTGATAAAAAATTTTATAAACAAATTACCTTTCATGTCAGCACCTTTAAAATTTTTAATTTTTCTCAACTTTAATCTACATAGTATTTTTTCATCATTCAACTATAATATGATAATAAGCAAGATTTTTATGTTGAATAATGTTTCTCTATTTTTGAAATGATATTAACAAAAATTATAAACATGTTTAAAAAAGAAAAAAATATTAATAAATGGTTCTGGATTCCAACTTTATATATTGCTGAGGCAATGGCATTCATAATTATCACTTCTGTTTCTGTAATTATGTATCAGGAACTTGAAATATCAAATTCTGAAATAATTCTTTTTACAAGTCTGTTATATTTGCCATGGCTTGTTAAACCATTTTGGAGTCCTTTAGTAGATGCTATAGGTACTAAAAGAAATTGGATTTTAATTATGCAACTTCTTTTAGCCGTTTCTTTTTTCGTAATTGCATTTTTAATTCAGCTACCCGACTTTTTTCAATTTACAATAATTGCTTTATGGATTGTTTCTTTTATTGCATCAACACATGATATTGCTGTTGATGGTTTTTATTTAGTTGCAATGAAAGAAAGTCATCAATCTTTTTTTATTGGGTTAAGAAATTCATTTTATAAAATTGCATTAATTTCTACAGCTACATTAGTATTATTGTTTGCCAGTCAGATTGAAAAATTTTTTAGTGTTTCTCCAGCTGAATTCAAAGTAGTGGCAAATCCAAATAAATTTTTCGAAGAGACGATTAAAGTTGACTCATTAACAATTAAAGAAAAACCCGGACCATTAAAATTAATTTCAAGCACAAGCTATTTAGAAATAAGCACAAAGCCTAAGACAAAAGATCAAGTAGTTTTTTATACTAACTTTGCAAAAAATATGAATATAATGAATGGGTTTGTACCACAATCTATTGTATTACCGGATACTTCAACCATAAATGATTTAGTTGGAAATATTGGAATTTTAAAATTACATTTATCTAAAAAACCAGATGATCAAGAAGAGTTTAATATTGCGTTAAAATTTGTTGAAGGCGAAAATAAATTCAAGGTAATCGAAGGGAACTCTTTAAAGTTCACAGCACTTAATTGGAATAAACCTGCATTTGTTGTAATTCAAATTGATTCAACTGTTACAAGTAAAACTGTTGGAACTTTTTCAGCCGGTGTGAATAAATTTTCATATGGATGGACAATTACTTTTGTCTTTTTGTCTTTTATATTTCTCTTACTTTTCATTTTCCATAAATTCATTTTACCTTATCCACCAAAAGATGAATCTTTAATTGAAAGAAAAAACACATCTGTTGGAAAAGAATTTTTTAGAAGTTTTGCAAGATACTTTGAAAAGAAAAAAATTATCGTAATAATTCTATTTTTTATTCTTTATTTATTTGGGCATTCACAAACTGCAAAAATTCTACCTAAATTTTTAACAGATGATAAAATTATTGGTGGACTTTCTCTCCAGAATTATCTCGTTAGAATTATTAAAGGAATTTCAACAATAGCATTTGCCTTAGGCAGTTTAATTGCTGGTTTTATGATTTACAAAAGAGGTTTAAAATCTTTATTGATGTTTTTTACTTTAATGATGAACATTTCTTTAGCTGTATTCATTTATTTAGCATGGGTTCAAACAAATAATTTTTGGGTAGTGTCATCATTAATTGCATTTGAAAATTTATGTTATGGTTTTGGTTTCGCTCTAATTATTATGTATATGTTAAATATATCAAAAGGTGATTATCCCGCTTCGCATTTTTCAATTTCATTTGGATTTATGTCGTTAGGGATTTTACTTTTTGAATTATCAAGCTTAATAATAAAAGATGCACTTGGTTATAAATACTTTTTTGGGTGGGTATTAATTTCAACGATTCCATCATTCATTTTAGTAAAATTAATTCCTATTGAGTATGGTATAGGAAAGAAAAAAATTGTCGAAAGCTAGCAACAGTTTTTTTAAATTGTTAATAAACAAAAAGGAAAAATTCATTTTTGGGAAATGAAAAAATTATCGAAGTAAAAGGGCTTACTAAAAAGTATAAATCAATTGTTGCTGTTGATAACCTTGATCTTAATGTTTATCGCGGAGATGTATTTGGGTTTTTAGGACCAAATGGAGCTGGTAAAAGTACAACAATACGTATGTTTCTTTCTTTAATTAAACCTAATTCGGGTTCAATTAAAATATTTGACCAACCACTTGAAAAAAATAAAATTCAAATTCTGAAAAAGATTGGGGCAATAGTTGAAAAACCAGATTTCTATTTATACTTAACCGCTTACAAAAATTTAGAAATACTCGGTAAGCTTTCTGGTGTTGATACATCAAAGAAAAAAATAATGGAAATGCTTGAATTTGTAGGTTTAGAAAAGAGAGCTTTTAGCAAAGTGAAAACATATTCACATGGAATGAAACAAAGACTTGGTTTAGCCCAAGCATTATTACATGATCCAGAATTAATTATTCTAGATGAACCAACAACTGGTTTAGATCCTCAAGGAATGAAAGAAATTCGTGAACTAATTGTTTATTTAAGCAAAGAAAAAAATAAAACAATCTTTCTTTCATCTCATATTTTAAGAGAAGTTGAA
>CAZVBT010000100.1:0-2453 GCA_964625385.1 uncultured Melioribacter sp.
AATTTTAGAATTTATCGTGCTCTTGGCGAAGTAGATAGTAATTATACTATGATTGCAGAATTACCTGCCTCTGCAAGAAGTTATGATGATAAAGAGGTTATTCGTGGTTATAATTATTACTATTATATTACAGCAGTTGGAAACCCAACACCTGCTGGTCCTGGTACACCAGCTACCCGTCTTGAAAGCAGCAGATATTATACTCAAACTTATGATCCCGCAAACTTAAAACGTCAGGCTGGTGAAAAATTAAGTGATATTAGAATTGTTCCGAATCCTTTTAATTACTCAGCTAAAGGTAAAGTGCGTTTTCCCGGAACAATTGATGAAGATAAAATAGCATTCTATAATATTCCTGGCGAATGTACAATCAGAATTTATTCTGAAATAGGTGAATTAATTAAAACAATTGAACACACAAACGGAAGTGGTGATGAATATTGGTATCAGGTTACATCTTCAAGTCAAATAATTGTAAGTGGAATTTATATTGCTGTTATAACAGACCATAAAACTGGTGAAAACCAAATAGTAAAGTTTACAATTATCAGATAAAATTTTAGGTAAATAAATGAAAAGACAAATAATATTTATCGTTTTAATATTAGTATTGCAGATAAATACAATGCAAGCCCAATATAAAAAACTTGCACAAACAGGAATGAAATTCTTAAGCGTTTCAACAGATGCTAGAATGACTGCACTATCAGAAGCCTCGACTTCTGTCAATATTGCAAATGCTTCTGCTATGTTTTACAATCCTTCTACCTTAGCTTCAATGAAGGAATTGTCTTCAGTATCATTTGGTAACGTTAGCTGGATTGCCGATATTAATTATCTTCATGCAGCAGCAGCTTTTGCCCCATACGATGGTTTATATGGAGTTTTTGGTGTTTCCTTTACTTCTGTTGACTATGGTGATTTTATGGGAACTATTGTGGCTAGTAATGAGAAAGGTTACATTGATGTTGGAACTTATTCACCTAAAGCTTACGCTTTTGGTATTAGCTACGCTCGCGCTTTATCCGATAAATTTTCTGTTGGTGGTAGTGTTAAATATGCTAAACAAGATTTAGGTGGAAGTGTTATTGATGTTGATAGCACAGGAACATACATCACTGAAGATAATAAACTTGGTGCTATGGCTTTTGATTTTGGTGTCCTTTATAGAACTGGATTCAAAAGCTTAACTTTTGGTATGAGTGTTAAAAACTTTTCGACAGAATTGAAATACAAAAAAGAAACATTTCAATTACCACTTATGTTCAGAATTGGTTTTTCAATTGATGCGATGGATCTTTTTGATATTGATAAAAATACACACTCACTATTATTATCTGTTGATGCTGCACATCCACGTGATTTCAGCGAACAAATTTATGCTGGTGCAGAATATACTTTCATAAATACTTTCTCGATTCGTGCTGGATTTGTTTCACCATCAGATGAACAAACATTTACTGCAGGTTTTGGAATAAAAAGAAATTTAGGCGGTGTAAATGTTGGTATTGATTACGCTTATCAAGCATTTGGCATTTTTAAAGATGTTCATAGATTCACATTTAATTTTTCATTTTAACATTAGATAAAAATTGGTTATAAATATGAAAAATCTAAAACAAATTTTAATAGTAATTATTGGAATAACATTTTTAACATCAGCTTGTAAAGATGAACCAGCTACAAGCGTATATCAACAAATGGATAAAGGAGCTACGCCAGTAATCACAAGTGTTATTCCAGATAAAGAAGCATTGGCTGGTGTTACTGAAATAAACATTAATGGTTCAAACTTTTCTACAAACAAAGATGACAATTTTGTTTTCTTCGGAACTACAAAAGCAATTATTCTTAATGCTACACCTACTCAACTTGTGGTTAAAGCACCAGCATTAATTAAAAATAATCTTGATTTGAAAATTGCTATAAAGGGTGTGGAAAATTTCAGTAATGTTGTAAAATATAATTTGCTTGAAGCAGTTGGAGTGTACTACAATTTTACTAAAGGTGTAGAAAATCCTATAACAGTAACAGTTGATAATAATGAAAATGTTTATGTTTATTTGAAAGATGCTGGTATCAGAAAAATCACTCCAGAAGGAAAAATTTCCAACTGGGCACAAAAGGGTGCTGAATCATTTTTCTTTGATATGAAATTTGGTCCAAATAATATAATGATCGGCACAAGAAATTTAAGAGCGTTATTCTCCGTTGAAGAAGGTAAAGCTCCTGCAACTTATGTAACGTTTCCAACTGGTATAGCTATTCTTGCATTAGATTTTGATGCAGACAAAAACATTTGGTGTTCTGGTAGTGGTGGAAGTTTATTTAGTGTAACTCCAGCAAAAGTTACAACAGCTTTCCCAATTGATTTTATTGTTTCAGCAGTAAGAGTTTATAACGGATACTTATATGTTGCTGGTAAGTCTTCATCAGAAGAAGCAATTTACCGT
>CAZVBT010000101.1:0-1613 GCA_964625385.1 uncultured Melioribacter sp.
TACATTACACAAAGATAAACCGTCCATCACTGGCATAGTCCAATCGGCAACAATTACTTTTGGAGTAAAAGTTTTCAAAATTTCTAATGCTTCTTCTCCGTTTACAGCAGTTACAACTTCATAATTATTTCTTGAAAGTAATTTTTCGAGAATAAATCGAGTGTCTTTTTCGTCTTCAACTATTAAGATTTTATCTTTCATTTTGAACAAATACCAATTTATTTATTTTTTCAATTAGTTGATTATAATCTACAATCGGTTTTACTAAAATGTCATCTGCTAAACTATCTTTCAAATATTCACTATTCATTATTTGATTAGAATAAGCAGTGACTAACAATATTGGAATATTAAAACTTGGAAAATTTATTTTTATATAACGAGAAAGTTTAATTCCATCAACTTTATTATTCTTTAGAAAAGTATTACGTAAACTTATATCCATTATAATTAAATTTATTTCACCTTTTTCAATTTCCTGAATTATTTTATCACCATCTTCAAGAATAATAACCTCTTTACCAATTTTATTAAAAAACAAACGATAAAAATCTTGTAAGAAAGTATCGTCTTCAACTATCAAAATTTTACCAAGCATAATTAATCTATTTTTGTTGGAATTTTACAGTAATACTTATTCTTCTATTTTTAAAGCTAAAGGGATCATTAGGTTCACGTAAACGAGTATCAGCATAACCACGTACTTCATCAATTTGTTTTTCAGAAAGTCCACCAGAAACCAAAGCTCTTTTAGCTGATAAAGCTCTTTCAGCACTCAATTCAAAATTTGAAAAGCCTGTTCCACTATTACTAAACTGCCGAGCATCGGTATGACCTTCGACAACTATTTTGTTGGGCAATTTAGAAATCTCCTGCCCGATTTTACTAATTAATTTTTGAGCAGTTGGTTTTAATGATGAAGTTCCAAGCTCGAAAAAAACATCATTTGCGTCATCATTTAATTCTATTTTTAAACCATCATTAACCAATTCAATTTTAACTTGTTCAGCTAAACCTTTTAAGTCAGTATCATTAGATAAAGCTGAAAGTAATTCATCTTGCATTTTTTCGAATTGTTGTTTTTCTAATTCTTTTAATTGCTCTTCTTCACTCAAAACGATTTTATTATCAGGAACTTGGGAAGGACCCATTCCACGTCCTTCGATAAGACTTTTACTTTTAGTAGAAAACCCAACAGGATCTTTAAAGTAACCTGCAACAGCTTCTTTAACTTCTTCACTTTGAGAAAGGACCCAAAGTACAATAAACAAAGCCATCATAGCTGTTACGAAATCTGCATAAGCAACTTTCCATGCACCACCGTGGTGGCCACCATGTCCTTTCTTAATTTTTTTTATGATGATAGGAGATTCGTTTCCGCCTTCCATTATTTCTTTCCTCTTAATGCACTTTCAAGTTCTTGGAATGTTGGTCTTTGATCTAAGAAAATAGATCTTCTTGCAATTTCTGCGGCAACAAAAGGTGGATTTCCTTTTGCGTAAGCTAAAATGTATGCTTTTATTACTTGTAAATCCTGAACTTTCTCTTCAAGTGAATGAGCAATGTTTGCTGCAAGTGGATTAATAAATCCATAAGCTAAAAGAACACCAAGA
>CAZVBT010000102.1:0-8731 GCA_964625385.1 uncultured Melioribacter sp.
GAAGCGCTTTCAGAAATTCCATCAACTTTTAGTTTATCATCAATTCTTATGTTATCCAGGTTGGTAGTTTTTGAATAGTAAATAATTCCTTTGTTGGCTCCGCTTTGGTAAAAGCTAAGTTCTTTGCTTTTTTCAAGAATGTCATTTAAAGTGTAGTTTTTTTTTGTAATTGGTATATTTAATGAAACATCCCAACTTGGCATCTGTGGTTCGTTTATAGTGCAAAATTGAAAAACTAACACAGAGGAAAATAACAGAAGTAAAAGCTTTGGGTTTTTAGTCATTTTTTCTCCTTTTTTAAAGAGTTGAAATACCCTCGGTGAAAATTAAGAATTAATCATTAAATAAACATTACAATTTAATAATTTCATAAAATGCAGATAAATTTAAGTTTAATTATATTTCAATAAACAATCCTTAATTTAATTGATGAAAAAAGCATTAATAACATTTTCTGTTTTACTTTTATTCGTGCACTTAGATTTAATTGCACAGACAACCAATTCATTAACATTTTCTGAAGTGATGTTTTATCCGACAGAAAATAATGGTGAATTCATTGAGATATATAACACATCAACAACACAAACTATAAATCTCACAGGTTATAAAATTAAATATTACACATCAACAGCAGATAATCTTGTTGCTTTTATTGGCGGAATGGATTTGGCTCCAGGTAAATTTGCGGTTGTTATTGAAAATGATTACGACTATAATATTGGTGTTTACAAAAATTTAATACCAGCCGATGCAATTGTTTTAAAAATTAGCGATGCTTCATTCGGAACTTCGGGAATGGCAAATACAACAAGTCGTGATGTCTCTTTGTTGGATCCATCGAATAATGTTATAGATATTTATGTTTATTCGGCTGATAATAATCCCGGAATTTCAGATGAAAAATTTGTACTTAATAAAAATAATGATCCTTCAAACTGGAGAAATTCAACAAAGTTAAATGGCACGCCGGGAAAAATTAATTCTGTAACACCAATAACTTATTTAAATGATTTATCGATAAAACTCAATGCATTAGTTCCTTCTAATCCGGTTGAAAAAGATTCTGTTTTAATTAGTTTTATTGTAAAAAATATTGGTGCTTTAGATGCAAGCAATTTTTCCGTTGATATTTTTGATGACGCAAATGGAGATTCAATAAAACAAGCAAATGAAATTTTATACACTAATGATTTTACGGATTTAGTAACAAACGACTCTATTTTTGTTCAAGTAAAATTTTATGCCGCTGCGGTTGGAAATAAATCACTTATAGGAAAAATAAATTTTTCTATAGACGAAAATATTTCTAATAATACTTCTTATGTTCAGTTTAGTATATCTGAAAGACCCGCCAGTTTTTCCGATGTTATTATAAATGAAATAATGTATATGCCCAATAATGATGAACCAGAATGGATTGAATTATTTAACCGCTCAGATAGAAATATAAATCTTAAAAATTGGAAAGTAACCGATTTAACATCCACAACAACCATTTCAACTTCTGATTACGTTTTAGCTCCAGGTGATTATTTGGTAATTAGTAATGACGCATCGATTTCTTATCTATATCCACAAACAATAAAACTAATTGTAAAGCAGTTACCAACTTTAAATAACAGCGGAGATAATATTGTTTTAAAAAATTCTAACAACAATACAATAGATTCAGTTAAATATTTACCCGACTGGGGTGGAAATGTTGGTGGAAAATCTTTAGAGAGAGTTTCATCAGAAGCAAATTCAAGCTTAGCAGCAAATTGGAAAACAAGCGAAAGCAAATTTAAAGCGACACCTTCATTAATTAATTCTGTTACTCAAAAAAATTATGACTTGAAAATCAAATTAATATCAACACAATCAAAATATGCTGAAATTGGTAAGTCAATTCAATTGAATGTAATTGTTGAAAATGTTGGATTAAGTAATGTGGCAAACTATTCAGTTAAAATTTTCAAAGATAGAAATCTTAATAACTTTGAAGATGATGATGAAAAAATTACTGAACAAAACGGAACAAATTTGCAATCTTATCAAACAAAAGAATTTACTTTTACAATATCAGAATTTATTGCCGGACTAAATCAAATTATTGCACGAGTTGATTTCTTTAATGATGCTTTCACCGAAAACAATTCTCAGCTAATTAAAATAAATGGTGTTACTATTAATGAAGTTTTTGGTGATTTAATAGTAAATGAAATTATGTATGCACCAAACACTGGTGAACCTGAATGGATTGAGCTGTATAATAAAAGTAACAAAGATATTGAGTTAAACGGTTATCAAATTTATAACTTAACTTCAAAAAATAAAGTTGTAAACAAATCAACCATCATAAAACCGCAAGAATATATTGTTATTACAAAAGACTCTTCAATGTTTTCTAAATATGTCAGACCTCAAAAATTTGTTGCTTCAAATTTTCCATTACTTAACAATATAAGCGATGCTGTGGTTGTGAAAGATTCTTTGGATAGAACTATTGATTCGGTTAAATATAAAAACACATGGGGCGGATTCAGCGGCAAATCATTAGAAAGAATTGATTTTTTAATTTCTTCAAACGATTCAACAAACTGGAAAACATCAACTAACAATCTTGGTGCAACACCGGGTTTTATAAATTCTGTATCTCAGAAAAATTTCGATGTGGCAATTCAGAATATTTTGTTTACACCATCAAAACCTTTAGCCGGTGAAAAAGTAAATCTCTCTTCTGTTGTTAAAAACATTGGAAAAAACATAGCAACATTTAAACTGATTTTAAATAAAATCAATAAAGACAATTCAAGACAAAAATTAGAAGAAAGTAATTTGTTAACACTTTCACCATCATCAACTTTGAAATATGATTTTCTCTTTTCAATTGATAAACTATTAAATAAAAACACTTTTGAAATTTTAGCTGCTTTTAATGAAGACGAAGATTTACAAAATAATTTTATTAATGGTTTTATAAGACCGGCTTATGCAAACGGTTCTGTTTTAGTTAACGAAGTAATGTATGCTCCAACAAATGGTGAACCTGAATGGATTGAGTTTTATAACAATTCAAATTTTGAAATTGATTTAGAAAACTGGGCAATAAATGATGAACTGCCTTCTCCTTCAAAATCATTTATTCAGTCGAATAATTTTTTATTTCCACCCAAATCTTTTTTAGTTGTTGCAAAAGATAGTTCCATAAAAGATTTTCACAAATCAATAAACTCAAAAGTAATTATTCAATCATTTGCACCATTAAACAATGATGCCGATGGTGTAGTAATTAAAGATTCATATGGAACAATAATAGATTCATTACGCTATGATAAAACATTCGGCGGCGAAAATGGAAAATCATTAGAAAGAATTGCTTTGGAAGTTTCAACAAATTTAAAATCGAACTGGGGCTCATCAAAAGATTTAGAGTTAAGTACTCCCGGAAAAATAAATTCGATTTCACCAAAAAATTATGACTTAGAAATTTCCTCTTTAACAAGTTCAAATAAATATGCAATTGTTGGTAAAAGAATAAAGTTGAATTTAACCATTAAGAATATTGGCAAAAACATTGCCGATGAATTTAGCGTTAAAATTTACATTGATTCTAATCGCGATAATGCTGTAAGCGCAAACGAATTAATTTATCAAAAGCTTGAAAAAAACCTTGCAATTAATTCATCATTAAATTACGAAATAGAAGATGCCTCTTTTGTTGCCGGAAAAAATTATTACATAGCAGTTATAGAATATTTGCCAGATGAAAATGAAGATAATAACAGAAGTAACTTTTACATAAATGCAGTAATAGTTAATGAAGAAAGAAATGATTTAGTAATTAACGAAATAATGTACGCACCAAATTCACAAGAACCGGAATGGATTGAAATTTTCAACAAAAGCCAAAAACAAATTAATCTTAAAGGTTATCAAATTGCAAATAGCAGTACAAAAGCAAAAGTTGTTTTAAATGATTTAATTCTTAAGCCTGAAGAATATTTTGTTGCGGCAAAAGACAGTTCATTTTTTTCAAAATATAGTTTAAATAAAAATGTAATTATCACATCGTTTCCAACTTTAAGTAATACTAAAGATCGTGTGATGATTTTAGATTCACTCGATAGAACAATTGATTCACTTTTCTACAAGAACACCTGGGGCGGAACAAATGGAAAATCTCTCGAAAGAATTGATGCAAGTCTTGCTTCAGTTGATTCTTCAAATTGGAAATCGTCTCTTAATCAACTTGGTGCAACACCGGGATTTATAAATTCAATTTCTAAAAAGAAAAATGATTTAGCTGTTACGAATATAAATTTCAATCCGCCTCAACCTATTGCCGGCGAAAATGTTAGAATAAGTGTTGATATTTCTAACATTGGAAAAAATGATGCCGTGTTTAATCTCGTTCTGAATCTAATTGACAAAGATGCCTCTAAAACAAAAGTTGAAGAATCTAATTCGCTTACACTTTCTAAAGATTCTAAAATGAGTTATCAATTTTCTTTTGTTATTAATTCAATTAACACAAAACAAACTTTTGAAGTTATTGCAAACTTTTTAGCCGATGAAGATATATCAAACAATAATTTTACATCATCAGTTTTGCCCGGCTACTCAAAAGGAATTGTTTTAGTTAATGAAATAATGTACAATCCATTAAATGGTGAACCGGAATGGATTGAACTTTTTAATAATTCAAATTATGATCTTGATTTAGAAGACTGGTCAATTACAGATGTTTTGACAACACCACAAAAACAAATTATAAAAGCGAAAGAAACAATCTTTTCTTCAAAATCATTTTTAATAATAGCAAAAGATTCAACTATAAAAAATTTCCATCGCGAAATAAATTCAAAATTAATTATCACATCATTTGCAAACTTAAATAATGATGCTGATGGTGTTGTAATTAAAGATTCTCGCGGTACTACAATTGATTCAATGAGGTACGAATACAAAATGGGCGGAGAAAATGGAAAATCTCTTGAAAGAAAATTATTAACAATTGATACTAACGAAAAATCAAATTGGGGATCTTCAAAAGATTTAGAACTAAGCACGCCCGGAAGAATTAATAGTATTGCCATTAAGAATTATGATTTAACAATTACTAAAATTACTTCACAGCCGCTTTACCCAATACTTAATCAGGAAGTTTATATTGGCGCAAAAGTTTTGAACAATGGAGTTTTACCTGCAAACAACTTTAAAGTAAAATATTTTGAAAAAAACAACAATCAGTTCATTCAGTTTGATGAAACTTCTGTTGCAAATTTATCAGCAAATGATTCTCTAATTATCTATTCAACAAAAAAAATAAAAATTGACGATACAAAAACAATTCTTTGCAAAGTAATTTTTACTACTGATGAAGACACGCTAAATAATTCCTTTGCTGGAAATATAATTCCAGGTGCAAAACAAAATTCAATATTAATTACAGAAGTTATGTATGATCCTTTAACCAAAGAACCGGAATGGATTGAATTTTACAATGCATCAAATGAAATAATTAATCTTAAAGATTGGGCAATAAGTGATTTGCTGCCATCTCCAACAAAAGGAATAATAACAACAAAAGATAGTTATCTGAATCCAAATAGTTATGCAATTGCAGCTACAGATACAAATGCTTATGCATACATTCCACCAAAGAATTTTTATCAGGTTAAATTTGGTTCTCTTGACAATACAGAAGATGGTGTAATAATTTATGATTTTAGAAATGCAGTTATTGATAGTTTTAAATACAAATCAACCTGGGGCGGAGGCAAAGGAATTTCTCTCGAAAGAATTTCTTTAACAAAACCTACAAATGATTCAACAAACTGGGCAAATTCAATTTCATTTGTCGGTGCTTCACCCGGAATTACAAATACAACTTCTTCGCTAAAAAAATATGAAAAGGGTTCATTAATTATAAATGAAATTTTATATGAACCATCAACCGGCAATCCTGAATTTGTTGAGTTTTATAATAACTCAAATGATACAATTCAGATTGGTGGAATGGATTTAAGAATTGGAGATAAAGATAAAATTAAATTATCGTCATCCTACTTTGTCGTTCCACCAAGGCAATTTTTTGTGCTCGCATCAGACACAACAATTTTTTCAGTTTACCCGGGTTTGAAAAATAATTCTCTTGTAAAAATTTCCAAAACTCTTTCTCTTTCAAATTCTGGTGCAAAGTTATTTATAAAAGATTTATCTGGAAAAACATTAGATTCACTATACTACTTACCAAACTGGCACAACAGAAATTTTATAGATACAAAAAACAAATCACTCGAAAGAATAAATCCTGCTTTAAATTCAGATGATAAAACCAACTGGAGTAGTTGCGTTGCTAATGAAGGTGCAACTCCCGGAAAAGCAAATTCAATTTTTACAGAAAGTTTAGAACCAAAATCAAAAGTATCAATTAATCCCAATCCATTTTCTCCCGATGGTGATGGTTTTGAAGATTTTACAATTTTAAGTTTTGATTTACCATACAAAATTTCTCAAGTCAACATGAAAGTTTTTGATAATCAAGGAAGAATGGTTCGTTCAGTTTTATCTAACCGTCCTTCATCTTCAAATAATTCAATAATTTTTGATGGACTTGATGATAACGGCAAAGCATTAAGAATGGGAATTTATATTTTGTTAATAGAATTTTTTGCAGATGGGTCAAACAATGTTGAAACAATTAAAACACCAATTGTAATTGCAAGAAAATTATAATGTAAATCTTTGTGTAAAATCAAAACATCATTAATTTTGCCAACAAAAATTTGAAAGGAAAATTGAAAAAACATTTTGTAGAATTTTACGAATCGTGGAAAAATGCATTAAGTAATAAAACTTTCAGAATAAAGTTTTTTGTTTCAACATTTCTGTTGGCTGTTGCCTTATACTTTCTCGCACGCTTTTTAGATTACACAGAAAAACGACCCGGTTTTTCTTTTGCAGATCCACTTCTTATTCGTTTTATGCCAATTGATGTTACATGGATTACTTTCATTTTAATTTATGGTGCATTGGTTGTTGGCTTAATAGCAATGTCTAAATATCCAAGAAGAATATTAATAGCATTTCAATCTTATGCACTTGTTTCTTCACTAAGATTAATCACAATTTTCTTTTTACCATTAAATGCACCTATACATATTATTCCTCTCAAAGATCCATTTGTTGAATTCTTTAGCGGTGGCGGAGAAACATTATTACGAGATTTATTTTTTTCGGGACACACTGCAACAATGTTTCTTCTTGCCTTAACTGCAAAAAATAAAACGTTAAAATGGATTTTTGTTTTTGCTACTTTTCTTGTTGGTGCTTGTGTTTTAATTCAACATGTTCATTATACTATTGATGTTTTATCAGCTCCTTTTTTTGCTTATACCTGCTATAGAATTTCTCGCCTAATCAACAAAAAAAATAATCTCAACTAATTGGAATTATTTTTTTGAGATTATGGTTTAATAACAGATAATATTTAGAAGCTAAAATGATTTCTGAACCAATTTATTTACATTATTTAAATTCTTTGCTTGAAGGAGACAAACAACAGGCAATTAATATTGTTTCAAATTTGCTGAGTGATAATGTTGATTTAAAAGATATTTTTATTAATCTCTTTCAAAAATCAATGTATAGAATAGGTTCAATGTGGGAAACTGAAAAATGCTCTATTGCCGATGAACATATTGCAACAAGAATAACACAAGGTTTAATTGAACTTGTAGTGCATCACAACAATGGCAAACCTAAAAATGGTAAAGTTGCAATTGTTACTTGTATTGATAAAGAATTTCATGAACTTGGTGCTCACATGGTCTCAGGATATTTAGAAGTAAATCAGTGGACAGTTTACTTCGTCGGCTCAAATACTCCTCAACCTGATATTTTAAAATTAATCAGTGAAAAAAATCCTGATCTACTTGGCATTTCTAATAATTTTTATATCAATTTTCTACGACTAACAAAATTAATACAATCTGTTAATATTGAATTTCCAAACTTGAAAATAATAGTTGGTGGACAAGCAGTAGCAGAACCAGCCTCTCAAGGTATGCTGGATTTTCCTAATGTTACTTACATAGATTCCTTAGATTCACTTGACATTTATTTACAAAATAACTTTCCGGACTAGTATAAATAAGAATCGTAATAAATTTCAAACTGTCATTTCTTAAATAATAAATAGCATCAATTGTTAATCATTACATTAAGAAGAAAAATCTTATTTTATTATTTTTAATTGTTAATAATCTGGAGTTTAAATGAAATTTTTGCGGGCTATTTTTTTACTAACATATAGCTTAGCCTTATCACAAATTCAGACAGAGGTAATAAAACCGATCGCTTTAACTTCTGGCAAAACAGATTCAATTTTAATTACCGATCTTTTCTATTCTAAAAATTATAATGTAAAATTCGAAAAGAATGAAAAGGTAAAAATTCAGTTCAACAAAAAAAGTGGAATCATAAAATTTACACCAAATTTAAATGCATCCGGAATTAATTTAATAGATTTTAATTTAGGCAAAGAAAAATATTCTTTAATAACGCGAACAAAAAAACTAAAAGAATTTACATTCAAGTTTAAACCACAAAAAAACTACAAGACATTAACCCTTTTCGGAAGTTTTAATGGTTGGGATCGTGGAAATCTTACAATGAAAGATGAAAATGGCGATGGAATTTTTGAAGCAAAAGTTTTTCTTGAACCGGGCAGATATGAATACAA
>CAZVBT010000103.1:0-3599 GCA_964625385.1 uncultured Melioribacter sp.
AACAGATAATGCAATAGGAAGCATACCAAAAATCATAGTTAAGGTTGTCATAAAAATTGGACGAATACGCATTCTACCAGCATCAATTAAAGCATCATGTAAGTTTTCACCTAAGGCCCGTTGAGCATTTGTTCTATCAACCAGCAAAATTGCATTTTTACCTACAAGTCCAACCAGCATAATTACACCAAGCATAGAAAATATTGTTAATGATTTCATTACAAGCGCTAAAGCAAACAAGGCGCCAATCATAGCAAGTGGTATTGAAAACAATATTATGAAAGGATAAATGAATGAATCGTATAACATAACCATAATCATGTATGTAAATAGAATACCTGCAAATAATGCTAAAAACATATCAGCAAAAGATTCTTTTTGATTTTTCACCATACCAATAAAATTGTAAGTAACACCTTTAGGAAGTTTATATTCTTTAATTTTATTTTCAAATTCCTGAGCAATACTGCCGCTTGGTCTTCCAACTGCTTGTGAATAAATAATAACAGAAGCACTTCTAGCTTGACGAGTTAATTTTGTTGGCCCTGTTGATCTTGAAATATCAGCAAATTGCTTTAAGTAAATTTGTTGACCAAATCTGTTAGTAAAAGAAATGTTACCAAGTTCATCTGTTTTAGAGCGATCAAATTGATCAAGCGAAACACGAATATCATATTCAGTGTTACCTTCACGTAAAGTGGATTCATCATCACCTGTAAGAGCAACACGTAAAGTTGCACCAACTTCTGCAAGTGATAATCCATAGTTAAGTAATTTATTTCTGTCAATAGTTATCTTGGTTTCAGGATTACCAGTTTCTGATGACAAGCGAACATCTGCAGTACCCGGAATTGATTTAACAATTTTTGCAACTTCTTTTGCAGTTTCAATTAATTCTTCATTATCTGTTCCATTCAACAAAATTTGAACCGGTGTATCATTAGCTGTTCCAAAAATTCCAACATCATTAACTCTTACTTTAGCACCGGCAATTTGCACAACCTTTTGTTTTATTTCATCTTTTATTTGTTGTGTTGTTCTTTTTCTTTCATTTTTGGGAACTAATGTTACTGTTATTTCTGAGTTATTTGGTGTTGAAAAACCTATCAATCCTTCACTTGAAGAGCCAACATTTGTGTATATTTTTTTTACTTCAGGAATTTTTGAAATTGTTCCTTCAATTTTTTGAGAAATTTTGTTTGTTTGTTCAATTGTTGTTCCTGGTTTTAACTCGACATTTACGGTAAATTCACCAGTATCAACCGGAGACATAAATTCAAATCCAATTAAACCTATTGGAACAAGTGAAAAAGAAGCAAACAAAAGGGCTAAAGTTACAATCCAAACTTTGCCTCGATTTTTAAAGCTCCATTTTAATAATTCGATATACTTATCAGTAAAGTTGTGGAAGAAATTTTCGAACCATATTGCGAATCTACCGAAAATAGTTGCATTCGTTAATCTTTCTAGTTTACCAAAACGAGATGCAAGTAATGGAGTCAAAGTAAATGATACGAACAAACTCATTAATGTTGAAACAACAACTACAACAGAAAACTGTCTCAATATATTACCAACAATTCCACCCACTAAAGCCAAAGGCAAGAAAACGGAGACGTCAACGAAAGTAATAGCAAGCGCAGCAAATCCTATTTCATTTCTTCCTTTTAATGCAGCGGTTCTTTTTTCGGTGCCTTTTTCCAGGTAATGATAAATATTTTCTAAAACCACAATGGAGTCATCAACTAAAATTCCAACAACTAGCGAAAGAGCAAGTAATGTCATCAAGTTTAATGAAAATCCAAATGCATATATTGCAATAAATGTAGAAATAAGTGATGCCGGAATAGCAATGAGAACAATAATAGAATTTCTTATGCTATGTAAAAACATTAACATTACAATAGCAACAAGAATGACTGCAATAGCTAAATCCTCTTTAACTGCATTTGCCGCATCAATAGTAAATATAGATGCATCAGATGCTATTTCAAATTTCAGTTCATCTGAAGCATATTGTTGCTCTATGTTTTTTAACTCCTTCTTTAAAAGTTCAGCAACTTCAACCGTATTGGCATCATTTTGTTTTTGAACGATGACACCAATTGTACTCTTAAAATTTAAGCGTAAAACATTATTGTATTCTTTAATTCCATCTTCAACTTCTGAAACGTCGCTCAGTTTTATAATTCCACCTTGTCGGGATATTCCAACAGGTAAATTTTTAAGTTCATCTATTGAACTGAGTTTACCGGAAATACGAACAATAAATTGTCCATCTTTATCTTTGATTTTTCCTGTAGGAAAATCAAGATTCGATGCTTTAATTGATTGAGTTATTTGCATTATTGAAAGGTTGTAAGCTTTAATTTTTTGTAAATCAAGATTGACTTTAATTTCTCTTTGATCTCCGCCAACTAAAACAACTTGCCCTACTCCCGGAATTCTTGAAAGTTGAGGTTGAATTTTATCTTTAATAAACTGATACAACGAGCGAGAATCCATTTTGGAAGTTACACCCATTCTTAAAATTGGTAGTTCATCAAAAGCAAATTTTGTTATAGTTGGCGTTTTAGCTCCAGAGGGTAAATTATTTTGAATTTCATTTACCTTACGTTGTGCATCTTGCAAAGATGTTTCTGTATTTGCAGATTGAAGAAGTTCGATAATTACAAAAGATACACCTTCTAAAGAAGTTGAACGAACTTCAGAAACTTTATCCATTCCGGCAACTGCATCTTCAATTACTTTTGTAACACCAGTTTCAACTTCGCTAGGTGATGCCCCTGGATAAATTGTTGTAATAGTAATTACAGGAGGAGAAAATTTTGGCAATAGTTCATATTTAAGTTTTGAGTAACTAAACAAGCCAATAGAAATTAATGCTGCGAATACAACAATAATTAATGATGGTCTTTTTATTGATAATTCTGTTATTGTCATTTTTAAATTCCTTCTATTTGTTGAGTATCTCAACTTTAGTGTTGTCTTCTAAATTATTTTGTCCATTTACTACTAATAATTCATTTTCATTTAGACCTTTTAACACTTCAACATAAATTCCGTTTTCTGCTCCAAGTACAACATTTTTAAGTTTTGCTATATTATTTTCAACAACATAAACCTGAGGATTTTTTACACTTCCAACCAAAGCTTCGCGTGGTATAACTAACACATTTTTATTTTTTGCAGAGGTTAATTCAACGCGGGCAAACATTCCGGCTCTTAATAAGTGTGAAGATTGATTTATGATTGATATTTCAGTTGGATAAGTATGTGCTTCATCGGCTTTGTTGCTTATATATTCAATTCTTCCATTAAAAGTAATATCTGGATAAACATCTGTAGTAACTTTAACCTGATCACCGGGTTTAAATATTGCAGCATCAATTTCAGATAAATTAATTTTGACTTTTACACGTGATAAATCAACAATGTTTGCAACAAAAGTTGGTTGCGGTGCACCTTGAAGCATTGTTCCAACATCAACGTTTCTTGCTGTTATATAACCAGAAATTGGCGTTTTAATTCTTGTATCTTCATATTGTCTTTTGGCAACAATATACTGAGATTCTGCCAAGGCTAATCCAAGTTTAGCT
>CAZVBT010000104.1:0-4305 GCA_964625385.1 uncultured Melioribacter sp.
TTTATGATTATCGATCCCTATAAATATATTTTTGTCTGTGAAATCTAATTGCCTTTTTTCAATTTGTTCCATGTTCTTCTCCTCTTTATTGTTTTACTAATTTACTCGAGGAGTTTTACTTTTTAAACATATTATCTGAAATTTATTTTATTATCAATGGTTGATGGTTTAGTAATTATCTCAAATTAACAAGTCAAATTAAATTTTCTTGATAATTTAAATATTTCAGAAGCCTCTTATTTTTATTTTACCTTAAATCCATTCTTTAACAAGTTTTCTTTTGCCTTATCATTTGTAACTTCTTTCAGTTTCATTTTGCAAAGCGGACAATTTTCAGCTTTGTCTGAAATTACATTCCAGTCCATTGGGCATTGAAAAACTTTTCCATCTTTATTCTTATCGATTGCTTTCAAGTCAACAGCTCCTTTGCGAACAATTGATTCAGCTTTATCAGATTTTTGTTTTTCATCTTTCATTTCTGAATGTTTATGCTGCTCATGCTGCATATCCATCTTCTCGGTTGAATCGCATTTTGATTCATTCATTGCTGTTTCGCCTTTTTTCATTTCAGTGCTGCAGCAAGACATTTTATGTTCCTGTGCATTTATTGAGTTAAAACAAATTGCAATTGCAATTAAAGTGAGAATGATTTTTACTGATTTCATATTGTTACTCCTTTATTTATGATTATGTTGTTGTGAGTTTATTATTTGTGTTTCTTTTTGTGAAGCATTCCCTTCATGCTGATGACTGCTTGGCATTCCGGATTTTAACTGACTTTCTGAATCAATTAAAAATCCCCCTGATTCTGCAACTTCTTCTCCTTCATTTAATCCGGATAGAATTTGATATTTGTCTCCATAACGATTTCCTAGTGTAACATTTCTCGCTTCAAACATTCCGTCAGAAGTTTTTACCCAAACTACTACTCGTTTACCGGCAATAATAACCGCATCAACAGGAACGACTAAGCCATATCCGCCATCTTTTGTGAAAATGGTTTCGCCATACATTTGTGGTTTAAGTCTGCCGCCATGACTTGAAAATTCGCTTCTTACTTTTACAGTTCTAGATTGTGAGTTTACGACCGGGTAAATAAAAGTTACTCTTCCGCTGAATTCTTCACCCGGATATGCTTTCAAACGAAGTTTTACACTGCTAACGACTTTAATTGTGTTGAGATCATTTTCATACACTTCTGAAATATTCCAAAGAGTTGATAAATCTGCCACATCGTAAATTTTTGTTCCTTCGCTTACATAGTCGCCTTCCTGTACTTTCTTTTCAATCACAATTCCGCTTGTTGGTGAGTAGTAAATAAATTTAAGATTCAGTTCCTCTGTTTGTTCAAGATTTTGAATTTGCGATTCTGTCATTCCAAAAATTTCAAGTTTTGTTCTCGCTGATTTTAACAATGCTGAGTTATCAGAATTTTTTAACGCAATAAGAAAATCATTTTGTGCCTGAACTAAATCCGGACTGTAAATTTCAAAGAGCGGCTGACCTTTTTGAATATAATCACCTGATTTATCAACAAACAATTTTTCTATCCGCCCGTTGAATTTAGCCGAAATTGATTTTCTGCTATTCTCAGCAAAATCAAGATAACTGTATGCAGCAACCTGTTCAAACAATTTTTCTTTCTTTACTTCAATTGTTGAAATGTTTGCAAGCACTTGTTTTTCATTGCTTAATGAAATCATTCCCGGCATTGCTTCATCGGACTTAGATTTCATTTCCGATACACCTTCAACTCTTTTTACAAGATCCATATTGCAAATTGGGCATGCACCTGGTCTATCGGATCTTACTTCGGGATGCATTGTGCAAGTCCAGTATTCTTTTACTTTACTCGTACTCGCTTCATATTTTTCTTTCGTTGAACAACCAAACAGGATTACCATCAAGATAATTATTATGTATAATGGTTGATGGTTGATGGTTGATGTAAAAGTGTTTTTAAATGTTTTCATATTATTTCTTCTTTTTATTTTCTTGTGATGTTAATTTTATTGAAGTGAAAATCTTAAATAATTGATCTGATTCTTCTAATAAAGTTTTAACCCGAGCTTTTTGTTTTTCATCTGTTAGCAAATCATTTAAAACTCTTAACCAGTATTTAGACTCCCTTACTTCTTTAGTAACGATTCCAATTTTATGTATAAAATCATCTTTGGATTCGGCTGCCTGAGATTCTTCGTAATTGGCTCCGATTGATGTAGAAGATTTTACCAATTGATTAATGATTACTTTGTTCACTGTTGTGTATGGAATTGAGTTTAAGAATTTCAAAGTATTTACTCCGAATAAAAATGTTCTTTGCAACAATTCTTCTGTTATCGGATTCATTTTATTCTCCTTCTTTTATTAAAAATTATAACTTGATTCAAACATTATTTCCATCATAATTCATCCATCAACCATCTTACATCGCACATCAACCATCACAACTCATCCAACTTTTTTCCAGTTATCATTTCAATTTCTGCAACAGCCATTTGCAAATCAGCTTTTGCCATTACATATTTTTCTTCCTGCATTAGCAGCATTCTGTAAGAATCAATAACAGTAGTAATATTGGTGCGATTATTTAGATATGCTGTTAACTGTGATTCTGCTGTTTGTTTGTAAAGCGGAATAATTTTCTTTGAATAAAGATTTGCTAACTCAACAGAAGTTTCATACTTCACAAAGACCGATTTTATTTCCGAACTAATTTCTCTTAGCATATCATTTTTTTCATACTCAATACTTTTTATTCCTGCATAAAGTTCTTCTTCTTTTGTTTTGTATTTATTAATAGACCAAGGAGCAAAAGGAATATTTATTGAGAACATCAGCGAATACATAGTTTCAGTTTTAGCATTGAGCATAGTTAAATCACTTTTTGAAGTAAGATACATTCCTTGCGGCATTCTCATAAACATTGCCTGAATCATCAAATCAGGAATAAGCTCACGATTGTTTGCTTCAATCATCGCTTCGTTCATTGAAATCATACTATTCATTTTCTTCAGTGTTGGATTTGATTTTGAAAGCAGCTCTTCATATTCGGTTTGAGATTTTTTTACTGATGCAATTTCCAAATCCTCAATGATAATCTTACTTGAGTTCATATCTCTGCCGAGCAGTTTGTTGAGATTATAAACTTCGGCTTCTCTTTGTTTTTCAAGAATCAAAAGTTGAGTTTCATTCGAAGCGATTTCGCTTTGAAGTGTTAATACATCAGCCTGATTAATTTTATTTGTGTAAACAGCAGATTGCAATGAATTCGACAAATCATTCAGCAGTGAAATATTCCTGTTCTGTATTTCAATTTTCTTGTCAATCAGCCACAATGAATAGTATGACATTTTTATCTTTGCAATAAGATTGGTTTTGTAAATCTCATAATTATCAGATTCAACCAAAGTATTTTTTCTTTCAACTTCAGCCATTGCATTCAACTTGCCTCCAAGCGGAAACATCTGTGATAAAGAAAAATTATTCGAGTTTGCTCGATTAAGAATATTGAATGAATTTGTCGGCACTTGAGAAAACTCCACAGAAAAATTTGGTGACGGTAAAGTATTTACAGATTCACTTCTTTTTTCTGATGAAATAATTTTATGTTGAAGTGATTTCAACTTTGGATTATTTTTCAAAGCCTCATTAATCAAAGAATCAACCGGCTGAGCATTTAGATTTGTAAAGTTCAACAAAAAAATGATAATCAATGAGACAATTCTCCATCTTCCATTAACCATCAAACATCTCACATCAACCATCAACCATTTTTCATTATACATTATACATTTTACATTATACATTTTATTCACCCTCCTTCATCCAATCAGCCATTTTAGAAATTTCGAGTTTTCCTTTTTTTAGTGCACGTTCTTTCATCATTGCAAAAAGAATCGGAGTAACAATAAGAACATGAATTGCACTTGTCAATAAACCTCCGATTAATGGAGCTGTTAGTGGTTTCATAACATCAGCACCAGTTCCGGTTGCCCACATAACTGGAATCAAACCAACCATTGAAGTACCAACTGTCATTAGTTTTGGACGAAGACGAAGAACAGAACCTTCAACAGCTGCTTCGTAAATATCCTGATTAGTTATTTCGCCTCGCTCACCTTTATGATAAGCACGCAAACGCTTATCCAATGCTTCATGAAGATAAACAACCATCACAACGCCAGTTTCAACCGCAACTCCGTAAAGGGCAATAAATCCAACCCAAACCGCAACGGAAAAATTATATCCAAGAATATAAATCATATACATTCCACCGATAAGTGCGAAAGGAACTGAAAGCAT
>CAZVBT010000105.1:0-8556 GCA_964625385.1 uncultured Melioribacter sp.
ACCGAAAAATCAAAAAAATTATATGGACGTGAGCTATTTCCTTTAAGCGCTACAAAAGAATATATCTACAACTCAACTTTTGGAGAAACAAAAGTTAAAGCATTTATTCAAGATGATCTAGTTAACACAAAATCCGAATCGAATAAATTCAAGTATTATCAAAAACTTGAATTAAAAAGTAATGGTATTTTTGTAAATAATACTTATCAGTGGGTTAAAGTTTTTCTTTTTATTAATAAAGAAAATAATATTACATATTCAAAACCTTTAAGAAGATATGCTTTACCACTTTATGTTGGTTTAGAATGGTACGATGAAACAACTGAATTCATTGATGAAGAAGGTAACCCCGTAAAACTATATGCTAAAGTATTAAGTGAAGAAAAAATTCAAACCGAAGCTGGTGATTTTAATGCTTTGAAAATTCAAACAATAGTTGAATCTTCAGGTGGTTCAAAAAATATTGTAACTGAATGGCTTGCTGAAAATATCGGAATGGTAAAAACACATATTGAAATTTTAGGTGGTGGTTTAACAGGAATGTTAAGAGATTTGCTAGGCTTCGGAACAATTGATTTCGAACTAAAAAAAATTATTCAATAGTCCTTTCTTAGTTTTTCTTTCCTGATTCTCTTTGCTATTTTAATTACAATAAAAAAATAATTATTAAAATTGAACAATAAGTTCGGTTACATCTTTGATTTTAAAAAGTATTCTGTTAATGACGGACCGGGAATAAGAACAACCGTTTTTTTCAAAGGATGCCCTTTAAATTGTTTTTGGTGTCATAATCCCGAAAGTCAAAATAATAATCCTGAAGAAATTAAAGATTGCACATTTCGCTGGCGACCTGCTAATAATTATTCAACAAGTAATACTATTGGTTATAAAATTTCTGTGGTTGATTTAATTTATGAAATTGAAAAAGATAACTTGTTTTATGAAGAATCTAATGGTGGAGTTACTTTTTCTGGCGGTGAACCAATGCTCCAGTTTGAATTTCTCCAAAATGTTTTAATTGCTTGTAAAGCAAATAACTTCAATACTGCTGTTGATACAACTGGTTATGCTAAATTTTCAGATTTTGAAAAAATTCTAAACCACACTGATATTTTTCTGTTTGATTTAAAGCTAATGAATGATGAATTACACAAATATTATTGTGGCGTTTCAAATAAAATAATTCATGAAAACTTGATAAAACTTGCTTCTGTTTCAAATAATGTGTTTTTAAGAATTCCAATTATTCCAACAATTACCGATACTGATGAAAATCTTACTTCAATGATTGAATTTATATCTAAACTTAAAAACATAAAAGAAATTGATTTACTTCCATTTCATAACATTGCAAAATCAAAATATGAAAGGATGAAAAGAGAAAATAAAGTCGCTAATTTAGTTCCACCTAAAGATGAAGAAATTGAAAAAATAAAGTATCAATTTTCACAATTAAACATTCCGATAAAAATCGGAGGCTAACTATGACAGAGAGAATAAAAAAACTACGTGAACAATCATTAGATGCAATACCAACAATTTCTCATGAACGAGCATTCCTGTTAACTCAATTTTATAAAAGCAACGAAGCCAATAAATATTCTGTACCTGTAACACGTGCATTAGCTTTCAAGTACATTTTAGAGAATAAAGAACTTTGTGTTAATGAAGGTGAATTATTTATAGGTGAAAAAGGACCAGAACCAAAAGCAACACCCACCTATCCCGAACTCTGTATTCATTCAAAAGAAGATTTAGAAATTTTACATAACCGTAAAAAAGTTTGGTTTAAATCAACCGATGAAACAAGAAGAATAATCTTAGATGAAGTAGCACCATTTTGGAAAGGGAAAAGTATAAGAGATAAAATCTTTGCTGAAGTTGATCAAGAATGGATTGATGCATATAACGCAGGTATCTTTACAGAATTTATGGAACAAAGGGCTCCCGGGCATACTGTAGCTGACGATAAAATCTATAAAAAAGGAATGCTTAATTTTATTGATGAGATAAAACAATCTATCTTAAATTTAGATTTTTATAATGACCCAGATGCTTTTGCAAAACGAGAAGAATTAAAAGCAATGGAAATTTCTGCACAAGCTTTAATTTCTTTTGCAAAAAGATATTCACAAAAACTATATCAACTTGCTGAAAAAGAAAAAGATTCTATTCGCAAAATTGAATTAGAAACTATGTCCGGAATTTGTGAACGAATTCCGGCAAACGCACCTCGCACTTTCTGGGAGGCTCTTCAATACTATTGGTTTGTTCATATCGGTGTAACAACTGAATTAAATACATGGGATTCATTTAATCCTGGCAGATTGGATCAACATCTTTTTCCTTTTTACAAACGTGATATTGAAAGTGGATTATTAACCGAAGATTTTGCGCGTGAATTACTTCAATCATTCTGGATAAAATTCAATAATCAACCGGCTCCACCAAAAGTTGGTGTAACTGCACAAGAAAGCAATACTTACACAGATTTCTGCTTAATAAATGTTGGTGGTTTAAATGAATTTGGTGAAGATGCAACAAACGATATGACTTATATTTTGCTCGATACAATTGAAGAGATGAGATTACTCCAACCAAGTTCAATGGTTCAAGTAAGTAAAAAAAATCCCGATAAACTTTTAAAGCGAGCATTAAAAATTATTCGTACTGGATTTGGTCAACCTTCAATTTTTAACACCGATGCAATTATCCAAGAATTAACAAGACAAGGCAAATCAATCATTGATGCAAGACTTGGTGGTGCAAGTGGTTGCGTTGAAGCTGGTGCATTTGGAAAAGAAAGTTATATTCTAACTGGCTATTTCAATATTCCTAAAATTCTTGAAATAACACTTAATAATGGTTTCGATACAAGAACTAAAAAACAAATTGGTGTAAAAACAGGAGAACTAAATTCATTTAACAACTACGATGAATTTTATAAAGCATTCGAAAGACAACTCAATCATTTCATTGATATTAAAATAAAAGGTAATTTAATAATAGAAAGGATTTACGCTGAATACATGCCAGCACCATTCATGTCAATTTTAATTGATGATTGTATTGCAAAAGGGAAAGACTATAACAATGGCGGAGCTCGTTATAATTCATCATACATTCAAGGAGTTGGAATTGGAACTATAACTGATTCTCTTGCTTCAATAAAATATAATGTCTTTGACAAAAAATTTTTTTTACTTGACCAAATTAAAAATGTACTCGATAATAATTTTGCTGATAATGAAAACATTCGTAAAAAGTTTTTAAATGAATCGCCTAAATATGGAAATGATGATGATTATGCAGACAACATAACAAGACAAGTTTTTGAAAGTTATTTCAAAGCAATTGATGGAAGACCAAATACAAAAGGTGGACATTTTCGTGTAAATCTTTTACCAACAACTTGTCATGTTTATTTTGGAAGTGTGTTAGGTGCAACGCCAGATGGAAGATTTGCTAAAGAACCAGTTAGCGAAGGAATTTCTCCTGCTCAGGGCGCTGATGTAAATGGACCGACTGCTGTTATTAAATCTGCAAGTAAAATTGATCACTTAAGAACAGGCGGCACTTTGCTAAATCAAAAATTCACTCCAAATTTTTTATCTACCGATGAAGGAATTGAAAAAGTATTATATTTAATCAGAGCTTATTTCAGAATGGATGGCCATCATATTCAGTTCAATGTTGTTAATGCAGAAACTTTACGCGATGCTCAAAAACATCCTGAAAAATATAGAGATTTAATTGTTCGTGTTGCAGGTTACAGTGATTACTTTGTTGACCTTGGTGAAGATCTTCAAAATGAAATTATTCGAAGAACCGAACACATGAGTTTATAATTTAATTGGAGTATTTATGTTCAAAACAAAAACATATGTTCAGCGAAGAGAAGAATTAAAAAAGAAAATTAATTCAGGGCTAATTTTATTTCTTGGTAATAGTGAAGCACCTATGAACTATGCCGCCAATACATATCATTTCCGACAGGATAGTACATTCCTATATTACTTTGGAATTGATAGACCTGACCTCGCTGCTATAATTGATATAGATGAAAACAAGGAAATTATTTTTGGTGATGATTTTTCAATTGATGATATTGTTTGGATGGGTCCACAAAAAACAATTAAACAAGAAGCGGCAAGCTGTGGCGTAAAAAATACCGCTACTTTTTCAGATCTTGAAAAAATTTGTGAAGATGCTTTCAAACGCGGCAGAAGAATTCATTTCATCCCACAATATCGTTACGATAATATCTTAAAGATTCACAAACTTTTAGGCATTGCACCAAAACATAGTAACGATTACACTTCAACCGATTTAATAAAAGCAATTGCAGAACAAAGATTAGTTAAGTCTCAAGAAGAAATTAATGAAATTGAAAAAGCAATTGAAATTGCTTATGAAATGCAAACTACCGCTATGAGATTTGCAAAAGCAGGTATGTATGAAAAAGATGTTATGGGATTTATTTCGGGATTAGCAATGTCGCTCGGCAGCGGTCTTTCTTTTCCGGTTATTTTCTCTCGCCGGTCTGAAATTTTACACAATCATTATTACGGAAACAAATTAAAAGATGGAGATTTAGTTGTAAACGATTCCGGAGCTGAAACTACACTTCATTATGCAAGTGATATTACAAGAACATTTCCTGTCAGTGGAAAATTTACTTCAATGCAAAAAGATATTTATGAAATAGTTTTAATTACACAATTAGTTGCAATTTCTGAAATCAAACCAAATGTTACATATCATTCCGTTCACTTAAAAGCCGCCGAAACAATAACAGAAGGATTAAAAGCACTTGGCTTAATGAAAGGCAATACAAAAGATGCAGTAAAAGCTGGTGCACATGCTTTGTTTTTCCCACATGGCTTAGGTCATTTACTTGGTCTTGATGTCCACGATATGGAAAACTATGGTGAAAATAATTTCGGCTATGATGAAAAACATAAACGAAGCACTCAATTTGGATTAAAATATTTGCGCTATGCAAAACCATTAAAAGAAAATGTTGTGTTGACTGTTGAACCGGGCATTTATTTTATTCCTGCATTGATTGAACAATGGCAAAAAGAAAATAAACATATTGATTTCATTAACTACGAAAAATTGCTTGAATATAAAAACTTTGGTGGTGTTCGTATTGAAGATGATGTTGTTGTTACAAAAAATGGCGCTCGTGTTTTAGGTAAACCTATTCCAAAAGCTGTTGAAGATGTTGAAGAAATTGCAAGTAATAAAATTTAGTTGAATAAATTTAATATTAGAGATATCTGAAAAATTCCTATAATGATATTCAGAATTAATTATTCAGCTGTCTTTAATAAAAAATCAACTTTTTATTTCATAGAATTTTAAAGTAAAAGTAAAATATGACGTTCACAAAACATTTTAGAAAAATTGCAGAATGGAATCACCCGGATGATTGGATGGAAATAGAAACTATTGACGCACATACTGCCGGTGAGCCATTGAGAATTATTTTGAGCGGATTTCCGGAAATCAAAGGAAATACAATACTTGAAAAAAGAAAATTTGTAAAAGATAATTTTGATTACTTACGAACATCATTAATGTTCGAACCACGTGGTCATGCTGATATGTATGGTTGTATTATTACACCACCAACATCAGGCAATACTGATTTTGGTGTTATATTTATGCACAACGAAGGTTACAGTACAATGTGTGGTCATGGAATAATTGCTGTTACTAAAGTTGTACTTGAAACCAATATGTTCGATAAACTTGAACCAATTACAAAAATTAAAATAGATACTCCCGCCGGAATTGTTACAGCTTACGCAAAAGTAAAAGATCAAAAAATTGAATCTGTTTATTTTGAAAATGTACCTTCATTCGTTTTGTTAAAAAATAAAGTTGTTAATGTTCCACAAATTGGTAAAGTTAATTTTGATGTTTCTTTTGGTGGAGCTTTTTATGCTTTTGTTGATGCTGATGAATTTGGTTTAGAACTAAATTCAAAAAACTACAGTGAAATAATTTCGATTGGAACAAAAATTAAAAATGAAGTAATGAAAAATTTTGAAATTAAACATCCTTTCGATGATGAATTAAGTTTTCTTTACGGAACAATTTTTTATTCAAGACCAAAGCTCGAAAGTAATCATAGCAGACATGTTTGCGTTTTTGCAAATGGGGAAGTTGACAGAAGTCCAACAGGAACAGGAGTAAGTGCAAGAGCTGCAATATTATATTCTAAAAATCAAATTAAATTAAATCAACATATTTCAATCGAAAGCATTATTGATACTACATTTTCTGTAAAAGTAATTTCTGAAACTAAATTCGGTAATCATTCTGCAATTATACCACAAGTTGAAGGCAACGCTCATATTATTGGAAAGAATACTTTTTACATTGATCCGGATGATCCGCTTAAACATGGTTTCTTTTTAAAATAAAGGAATTGAAAATGAATATTTCAAGATCAATTTTACTTTGGATGTCAGAAAATGGTTTTCTTAAAAGAGAAATTCCAAAACTTAAGTTTGTTCAAAAGGCAATTAAAAAATTTTTGCCTGGTGAAACAGAACATGAAGCAATAAACGAAGCAATTAAATTATTAAACGAAAAAATCGGAATTACTTTTACAAAACTTGGTGAAAATATTACTCAAATTTCTGAAGCTGAAAATGTTAAAAATCATTATTTGCACTTAATTGAGTTAATAAAAAACAATAACCTCAATATTGAACTTTCAGTTAAACTTACTCAACTTGGTTTTGATTTGTCGGAAGAAAAATGTTTATCTTACTGTAAAGAACTTGCTGATAATGTAAAAAATAAATTAGCTAATACTTTATTTATAGATATGGAAGGCAGTGCTTATACACAACGCACAATTAATTTTTATAATAATCTAAGATCATCAAATGAAAATGTTGGATTATGTTTACAGGCTTATCTTTACAGAACAGAAAGCGATTTGAAAAATTTATTAAAAGAAAATACAAAAATCAGATTAGTAAAAGGTGCATACCGCGAAGCTAAAGAAATTGCATTTCCTAAAAAACTTGATGTAGATAAAAATTACCTCGAGCTTTCTAAAATTTTGTTGAAAAGCATAAGCGATAAAAACACAAGAGTAATATTTGGAACTCATGATGATAATCTAATTGAAAAGATTATTAAAGAGGGTAAATACTTAAATCTTTCAAAAGAAAAACTTGAGTTTCAAATGTTGTTTGGAATTAATAACAATTACATTAGAAATTTAGTTAAGCGTGGTTATAAAGGTTCGATTTTAATAGCTTACGGAAATAGTTGGTATGCTTGGTATATGAGAAGATTAGCCGAACGTCCAGCAAATGTTTGGTTCGTCTTAAAGAACATTTACAAATAAAATGGTATTGTAATGAAAAACTTATATGGCATTTTTCCACCAATAACAACACCATTTGTCAATGGTGAATTATCAATTGATAAACTTAAACACAACATTTCAATCTGGAATAAAACAAAACTTTCCGGTTATGTTGTTATGGGTTCAAATGGCGAAGCAGTTTTATTAACCAAAGAAGAAAAACTTAAATTAATTGAACAAACAAAAATATTTTCTTCACCGGAAAAAATTATTATTGTGGGAACAGGAAGCGATTCAATCAAAGAAACAATTTTGCTAACAAATGCTGCAGCTAATTTTGGTGCTGATTATGCTTTGGTCTTAACACCTTCATTTTATAAATCTGAAATGAAACATAATAATTACTTAAAATATTTTTCCGAAGTAGCTGACAATTCTAAAATCCCAATTATAATTTATAACGTTCCAAAATTCACTGGCGTTGATATCGAAGTTGAAACAGTTGCTGATCTCTCCAAACATCAGAATATTGTGGGGATTAAAAACAGCACTGAAAACTCAAGACAAATTATTGAGTTTGTTTCAAACACACATAAAGACTTTAAAGTAATTGTAGGCACTGCTTCAATGTTGTTTAATGGCATCACTTCTGGTGCAGTTGGTGGAATTTTAGCTTTAGCTAATATTGCACCTGAACAATGTATTCTAATACAAAAATTTATCGAAGAAAAAAATTTTGACGAAGCATTTAAACTTCAACAAAAAATTATTCAGGCAAATAAAGCTGTAACTTCTAAATATGGTGTTGCGGGATTAAAATATGCTATGGATTTACTTGGCTATTTTGGCGGTGAACCAAGAATTCCTCTACTGCCATTAAATGCGAATGATAAAGAACAAATAAAAAATATTTTAATGCAAGCAGAAATTTTAAGGTGAAATATGTACAAATCATTTAAACCAGTTAATAGAATTTTAATGGGACCCGGACCAGCAAATGTTCATCCAAAAGTTTTGGAGGCACTATCAAAACCTACACTCGGTCATCTTGATCCTCAGTTTATACAATTAATGGAAGAAATAAAAGCTTTACTTCGATATACATTCAAAACAAAAAATGAACATACTTTTGTTATATCCGGACCCGGTTCACTTGGAATGGAAGCTTCATTGGTAAACATGATTGAAGATGGTAATAAAGTTATTGTTTGTGTTGG
>CAZVBT010000106.1:0-3679 GCA_964625385.1 uncultured Melioribacter sp.
GTTGCAATAATGGTTCACAAAGATGCAATACCGGATAAACTGAAAGTAAAACTTGGAATTAAGTAGTAAAAAACTTTGTTAATAATTTTAAAAAAGGAACATCGATGAAAAAAATATTTTCTTTTTTGTTTTTTATATCAATCACTTTGATTGCTCAAATTGAGTTACCAAGACTTTCTCCGAATGCAAGCGTAACTCAAAAAATAGGATATACAAATATTACCGTTGAATATTGCAGACCTTCAGTTCATAATAGAAAAATTTGGGGAGATGTAGTTCCATACAATAAAGTTTGGAGAACAGGTGCAAACGAAGCAACTACTATTCAATTCACAAGCGATGTAACAATTAAAGAGAATAAAATTCCGGCTGGTCGATATTCTCTTTTTACAATTCCAAATGAAAAAGAATGGACAATAATTTTAAATAAAGTTGATAAACAATGGGGCGCTTTTAATTACAAAGAAGATCAGGATTTGATTCGTTTCAAAGTTACACCTAAAGAAAACGAATTTGTTGAAAGTCTGATTTTCTATTTTTCTGATATTACTCAAAATTCTGTTCTCCTAAACATTGCATGGGAAAAAATTAAAGTGTCTTTCAAAATTGAAGTTGATGTTTTAAATCAAGCGTATCAAAAAGTTAAAGAGGGATTAGCAAACACAAAAGCAGATGATTGGCAGTCTTATGCATCAAGCGCAAATTATTTTGCTGATAACAATGTTTATCTCGACGATGCTTTGAATTGGATTGACAAAGCAATTTCCATCGGAGAAAATTATTATCCTTATTTTGTTAAAGCCAAAATTCTTTTCAAACAAAATAAATTTAAAGAGGCACTAAACTTTATCAACAAAACAAGAGAAGCAGGAAGAAAAGATAAAAATTATGAATTCTTTGTTGCTCAAGTTGATTTGCTCGAAAAACAAATAAAAGAAAAAATCTGATTGGATTTTATTAATGAAAAAATTTGATATACCTGTTCATTACAGAAGCTCTGTTATTTCCGAAATAAAAGCAAAACGTAAACTTGAAGATCCACGAAAACAAGATTTTTCTCCAACGGAAGTCAAAATCGGGAAAATAAAATTTTTAATTGCCCGCCATTTTGGTTTTTGCTATGGTGTTGAAAATGCAATCGAAATTGCATACAAAACATTGAAAGAAAACCCCGATAAAAGAATTTTTCTGCTTAGTGAAATGATTCATAATCCTTTTGTAAATGAAGATCTAAATTCACATGGAATTAAATTTATAATGGACAATTACGGTAATCAATTTGTTGATTGGAATGAATTAACATCTGACGATGTTGTCATAATTCCTGCTTTTGGAACAACTCTGAATATTGAAAATATTCTTAAAGAAAAAAAGATTGATGCAAAAACATATAACACAACCTGTCCATTTGTTGAAAAAGTTTGGAATCGTGCAGCACAAATAGGAAAAGATAATTATACAATTATAATTCACGGTAAAGCAAAACACGAAGAAACAAAAGCAACTTTTTCTCACGCAACTCAAAATTCAAAAGCTCTTATTGTTAAAGATATAAAGGAAACAGAAGTTTTATCCAAAATAATTTTAAATGAAATTGATAAAAAGTATTTCTATAATATTTTCAAGGATAAATACTCAAAGGATTTTGATGTTGATAAAGATCTCGAAAAAATTGGTGTAGTTAACCAAACCACAATGCTTGCAAGTGAAACGCAAGCAATTGCAGATTTATTAAAACAAACAATGATTAAAAAATATGGTGAAGAAAATTTAAAAGAACATTTTGCAGATACACACGACACTCTTTGTTATGCAACTAATGATAATCAATCTTCGGCCATTGCATTGGCTAATGAAAAGGCTGATATCGCATTTGTAATTGGTGGTTATAACAGCTCAAATACTTCACATCTTGTCGAGCTTTTAGAAAAAAGTTTTCCGACTTATTTTATTTCAGATGCAAGTAAAATTAAATCGAAAGATGAAATACTTCACTTTGATTTTCACAACAACACCGAAGTAACAACAAATAAATTTTTACCTGAAAAAGAAAATTTCACAATTGCAATAACAAGCGGTGCTTCTTGCCCAGATTCAATTGTAGATGAAGTTATTAATCGTATTGATGAAATAATAAATTAAGCTAAATCCGTAAGCGAACTATATTCAGTATCAAATAATCTTCTGTACATTCTCATAGCATAAGAATCAGTTGAGCCGCTGATATAATCACAAATCATTCTTGCTCTTACTTTTTTTGATTTTTCTTTTCTTACTAACTTGTCATTAAAATCTGGTAAAATTTTAAATCCGCCAAGTTTATTAACATAATTGTTTTCAAACATTGTAAAAATTTTTTCAATCATTGTGTCACCTTTAAATTCAATCTGATGCAAAGCCGAAGATCTAAAAACCAAATCAACAGAAATCTGTTTATAAATTTTAACCTGCTCAATTATTTCTTTTGGAACAAACAAAACAAACTTGTAACGATTAGTTAAATCATCCATAAAAGTTTTTCTTTCTTTTAATGAACATGCAGAAATAAATTCACCAATCTTTGAACCAAATTTTGATTTATATTTTCCACTTTTTATCCAATCAATAATTTCTTCCACAATAAAACTTTGAAAATCATTTAACTTTTTTCCCTTTTGCCATTGAGAAAGTTTTGCGATGTTTATAAAACCACCGGAAATGCTATCAACTAAATCATTAATTGCATAAGCAGTGTCATCAGCCCAATCCATTATTTGACATTCAATACTTTGAAATGAATTTAATTTATCAGGATTCTTTAAATATTTTTTATAATTCAAATTGTCAAAAACAAAATCAATATATTTTTTACTTTCATCATAAACAAAATGATTTTCAGGATTCTTAAAGTCGTTAAAAGTTGCTTTATACTTTAAAATGCCATCAATAAAAGCACGAGTAGGATTCATTCCGCGATAATGATCTTCATCTCTGTAAAAAATATCTGCAACTAATCTTAAAGTTTGACCATTACCTTCAAAGCCACCATACTTTTTCATTAAACGATTTAATGTTCTTTCGCCAGCATGCCCAAAAGGTGGATGCCCTAAATCATGTGCTAAACAAATTGATTCAACTAAATCGGGATCAATAAAAAAACCATCGTTAAGAAAATCTCTTTTAGATAAAAGTAAATTACAAATTGAACGACCAATTTGAGCAACTTCAATTGAGTGAGTTAATCTTGTTCTGTAAAAATCATATTCACCAGGCAAGAAAACCTGCGTTTTCCCCTGCAATCTTCTGAATTCAGATGAATGAATAATTCTATCTCTATCGATTTGAAAAGGGGAACGATAATCATTTGAACGTTCACTCTTTTTTAATCTCTTAAAATCAAATTCATTGTAAAAAGCATTTTTCATTTTTCACCAATATTTTTTCTGTAACAAAAGTAAATTAATAAATTAAGTTAATAGAGGCAGTTTAATTTTTATGTGCTAATAATTTCAAAATATAAAATAAATTCTTTGTGAAACTTAGTGAAGCACTTTGTGAGCTTGTATGTTAAAAGTATAAAAAAATATTTTGAAATATTGAATAAAATTATTTCCTTTACGGAAGAGAAGGTTTGTGTCTTGGGCTTCGAGCCCGTCACTAAGTTTTTTCCTTCCGTTCAGGTAAAAGTCGGGGAATAACT
>CAZVBT010000107.1:0-2242 GCA_964625385.1 uncultured Melioribacter sp.
TCTCTTGGAATTTTAATTTCTACAATTGCAGATACTCAACAAGCAGCAATGATAATTTCTATAATTGGTTTGATGTTACCGGTTGTAATGTTAAGCGGTTATGCATTTCCAATTGCAAACATGCCGGAATTGCTTAAAATAATTTCGAATATAGTCCCTGCAAAATGGTACATAATAATTGTAAAATCTATTATGCTGAAAGGTTTGGACTTTAATGATATTTTTGATGAGCTATTGATTCTAACTTTTATGACATTCATTTTTTTGCTAATAAGCATTAAACGCTTTAAGGTACGTTTATGAGACAACTTAAATTTTTACTGATAAAAGAATTTCAGCAAATTTTGAGAAATAAACTTTTGGTTAGATTAATAATTGCAGTTCCAATTGTTCAACTTGTTATTTTACCTTTTGCCGCTAATTATGAAATTCAAAACATTAAACTAAGCGTTGTTGATAATGACCATTCCGAATATTCAAGAAAGCTGATAAATAAATTTACTTCTACTAATTACTTTTTACTATCAGGAAAATTTAATTCATATAAAGATGCTCTGCATAATCTTGAAAAAGACAATACCGATTTGATAATTGAAATACCAAAAAATTTTGAAAAAGATTTAATAAGAGAAAATGAAACAAAAATCTCTATAACTGCCAATGCCATAAATGGTCAGGCTGCGGGACTTTCAGTAAGTTATTCAAATTCAATAATTCGGGATTTTAACAACGATATCAGGATTGAATGGTTACAACCAACAAGAATTAATTTGTTGCCAACAATTGACATTACATCAATCAATAGGTTTAATCCAAAAATGAATTATAAATATTTCATTGTTCCAGGATTAATGGTTTTGCTTGTTACACTTGTAGGTTTTTTGCTTACAACAATTAATATCGTTAAAGAAAAGGAAGATGGGACAATTGAACAATTGAACGTTTCACCATTAAAAAAATATCAATTTATACTTGGTAAATTAATTCCATTTTGGGTTATCGGTTTAGTTGTTTTAACAATAGGACAAATTGTAAGCTTTGTTTTATATGGAATTTATCCTGCAGGAAGCTTTTTAACAATTTATCTTTTTGCTGCTATATATTTAATTGCATTGCTTGGCTTTGGACTTTTTGTATCAACATTAGCAGAAACACAACAGCAAGCTATGTTCATAGCATATTTTTTTATGATGATTTTTATTCTTCTTGGTGGATTATTTGCACCAATAGAAAACATGCCTGACTGGGCTCAATTTTTAACACGCTTAAATCCTGTAAGTTATTTTATCGAAGCTATAAGAATGATAATATTAAAAGGAAGCGGAATTAAAGAGCTGTTAAATCACTTTGGTATAATAATATTATTCGCAATCATTTTTAACTCTTTAGCAATTTATAGTTACAACAAAACCAATTAATGAAATTCAGCTAAATAAAAATTAAATTAGTTTCCAAAATTGGAAAGGGAAAAAATGAAAAGGAATCATATAATATCAATAATATTAATACTTGCTTTTTTTAATACATCAACTTTTTCGCAAGAGAAAAAGAAACAAACTGAAAAAAAAGAAAAAGATGCATACGAATTTACATTGCTATATCAGGTTAAAACCACTCCCGTAAAAAATCAGGCAAAGACCGGGACATGCTGGTCATTTGCAACAACATCATTTATTGAAACAGAATTAATTAGAATGAATAAAGGAACACATATTTTATCGCCAATATATTTTGTTCGTTATGCTTATCCACAAAAAGCTGAAAACTATGTTCGCTATTCCGGAACAAATAATTTTAGTATGGGCGGTCAGGCACACGACGTAATGAATATTATTAAACAATATGGTTTAATGCCTGAAGAAGTTTACACTGGCAAAAATATTGGTGAAGAAGAACATAATCATGGTGAAATGGATGAAGTATTGAAATCAATTGTAAATGCTGTTCAAAAAAATAAAGGAGGAAAAATTACTCCGCGCTGGAAAGAAGTTTTTGAATCTGCTATTGATATTTACCTTTGCAAGCCACCAAAAGAATTTACATACTTAGGAAGAAACTTTACACCAACAAGTTTTCGTGATTCTTTAGGTCTCAATCCCGAAGATTACATTGAATTAACTTCTTACACACATCATCCTTTTTATGAAAAATTTGTATTAGAGATCCCCGATAATTGGAATCGTGGTGAGTATTATAATATTCCAATTAATGATTTAATTCACTTAATTGATACAGCATTAGC
>CAZVBT010000108.1:0-2656 GCA_964625385.1 uncultured Melioribacter sp.
GTCAATGATAAATGGCATTAAATTAACATCAGATTGTGCTGCAAGTTTTAATGCATTCAATTTTTCTTTCACTTCACTATTATTTCTTTCATTACGAACTTTATTAAGAAATTCAATTTGCTCTTTTTGAACTTTTTCATCTATCTTAAGTAAATCTTTTGGTTCGGGTTCATCAACTTTAAATTTATTCACGCCAACAATAATTCTTTCACCTCTTTCAACTTCCTGTTGATAACGATAAGCTGATTTTTGAATTTCAGTTTGAATGTAACCAGCTTCAATTGCATTTGCAACACCACCCATTGCATCAATTTTATTAATGTATTCTTCAGCTTCTTTTTCAATTTGATTTGTTAGTGTTTCAACATAATAAGAACCGGCAAGTGGATCGATAGTATTTGTAACACCACTTTCATAAGCAACAATTTGTTGAGTTCTTAAAGCAATGCGAACGGAATTTTCATTTGGAAGAGCAAGTGCTTCATCACGGCTGTTTGTATGTAAACTTTGTGTTCCACCTAAAACTGCTGCAAGTGTTTGTATTGTAACACGGACAATATTATTATCAACTTGCTGAGCTGTCAAAGTTGAACCAGCAGTTTGAGTGTGGAATCGCAGCATCATTGATTTTTCTTTTTTAGCACCAAATCTTTCTTTCATAATTTTAGCCCATAGGCGGCGAGCAGCACGATATTTTGCAACTTCTTCTAATAAATCATTATGAGCATTAAAAAAGAATGAAAGCTGACCAGCAAAATCATCAACATTTAATCCAGCTTTAATTGCAGCTTCAACATAAGCAATACCATCAGCAAGAGTAAAACCAACTTCTTGCGCAGCTGTTGAACCAGCTTCTCTTATGTGATAACCAGAAATAGAAATTGTATTCCACTTTGGAACTTCTTTAGAACAAAATTCAAAAATGTTTGTAATTAATCGCATTGATGGTTTTGGTGGATAGATATAAGTTCCTCTTGCTACATATTCTTTAAGAATATCATTTTGGATTGTTCCAGAAATTTTATTGCGGCTTACTCCTTGTTTTTCAGCTACAGCAATATACATTGCAAGTAAAACAGAAGCTGGTGCATTTATTGTCATAGAAGTAGAAACTTTATCCAAAGGAATTTGATCGAACAAAATTTCCATATCGGCAAGAGTATCAATTGCAACACCAACTTTACCAACTTCTCCTAAAGCCATTGGATCATCGCTATCGTAACCAATTTGCGTTGGAAGATCAAATGCAACTGATAAGCCACTTTGTCCTTGGCTTAATAAATATTTATATCTTTCATTAGATTCTTTAGCTGTTCCAAAACCAGCATATTGACGCATCGTCCAAAATCTTCCACGATACATAGTTGGTTGAACACCACGAGTAAATGGATAAACCCCTGGAAAACCAATTTTTTCAGAATAATTTTCAATATCAATATCGAGTGGTGTATAAATTGGTTTTACTTTAGTGAAAGATTGAGTAGTAAATTCATTTTTTTGTTCAGGAAATTTTGAGATGCTTTTTTGATAAATTTTTTCACCCCAATCTTTAAATGCTTGCTGGACTTTTTGTTTAATTTCATTTAACTCCATAATTCACCTTTTAAGTAAAGTTATGATTCAAGTAATGTGCCGTGATTAATATAAACAGAAAAACTTCAAAACTAATTATAAATTGATAAAATGAACGAATATAAATTAAGAATAAAATAAGTTGAATTATCCATTCTCAAATATTGGAAATAATTTTTTGCTTATGAAAATAATTTTAAAAAGGACTTGACATAAATAGATTTAAAGACATATTTTTACGCCCACATTTTGAATGAATTCCGCGGTAGCTCAATGGCAGAGCATGCGGCTGTTAACCGCAGGGTTGTAGGTTCGAGCCCTACCCGCGGAGCTAAAAAGGCTGAGTTTTTCAGCCTATTTTTTACAATGAAAAATATTAATCTTACATATCGTTCTAGTTCACTTAACCAAAATTGGTGGTGGTGCAGTTTATATAATCGTATCCGGTGAATTAGAATATTATTTAATTTTTTAACCCTTCTTGGATTCACCGGGAAGGGTTTTTTGTTTTAAACAAATTTGGAAATTATATGGACATAAATAAATTCAAGGAGTTAGCAAAGCATTATAATAAAATTCCTGTTTATGAAATCATCACTGCTGATTTGCTTACTCCGGTTTTAGCTTATCTCAAAATCAAAGAAGAAAATTCTTTCAGCTTTCTTCTTGAATCAGTTGAAGGTATTGGAAGATTAGCAAGATATTCTTTTATCAGCAAAAATCCGTCGAAAATATTTTTTAATAAAGGGAACAAAATCACAATTATTGAAAAGAATTCTGTTAGTGAAGTCAATCAAAATATTTTTGACTTTTTATCAAATGAAATTTCAAAAACAAAAGATCCTAAAATTGAAGATCTGCCTGATTTTACGGGTGGTATTGTTGGTTATCTTGGCTATGAAAATGTAACACTGATTGAAAACGTAATTGACTTCACTGGTGAGAACAAAGTTAATATACCCGATTCTGTATTCGGTGTCTTTGATTTGCTGATAGCGTTTGATCATTACAAACATCAAATTATTTTGATTAAAAATACTGACATTAATTCCAACTCAAACATTGATCAACTTTATAATGATGC
>CAZVBT010000109.1:0-9034 GCA_964625385.1 uncultured Melioribacter sp.
ACGAAGAATAGTTTGTCCATCTCCGTTTAAGTCATAAGTGAATGAAAATCTTGGGGCAAAGTTATCCAAATCATTTTTTCTATTTCCGGTGTTTAAATATTTAGGATCTAACAATGCTCTTAAGTCAGCACTATCTGCCCAAGCAACTTTAAAAGTATTATTTAATGTATTAATTTCTGCATCCCAGCGTAAACCAAAATTTAAAGTTAATCTTTCATTAACTTCCCATTGATCTTGAACATAAAAACCTAACAAATACCCCTTATCATTTGTCCTAGCATCTTTACCATTCGGATCTGTTGGATTGTATACACCAACACCAATTGTTGCACTATAAGGAACTTTACTTGAATCTGTTAAGAAATTAAATCTTGGATTTAAACTGCCAGGGAACCATGGTTCAAATGTTACAAACGTTGCTTCGAAACCTGTTTTCAAAGTGTGAAAATCTGAAATTTTAGTCGTAAATTTTTCAATTAAACGATAATGATTTTCATAAACAGCGATAGGAAACCCACTATTACCAAGTAATAAACTTGGATAAGCATACATTGGTCTATCTTCATAAGCTGGTTCATCATGAATCCATCTTAAATAATGCAAACTTACTTCATTGAAAGTAGTTGGTGATAGAATATAAGTATGCTTTAACATGTGGCTATTTATGTGATATACTGAATGGATAGCATTAGAAATATCATTAATTCCACCAAAAAATCCTATAGCATCATAAGTTCTTGTTGACCAGATGTAATCTAAATTTTGACTTTCATCTAATACGTATGTAAGTCTTAATGTTCCGACTAAATTATCTGTTGGTGCTGTATATGTTTTTGCATATTTATCCCAAATACCTGGGTTATAAGCCGGGCGACCAGGGCTCACAGTATAAATAGTTTTTGTGTTATGTGATTCAAACGAAGCATTAAAAAAGAATTTATCCTGCATAATAGGCCCACTTACATTAAAACCCCACTGTTGCCTTTTGTAAGGTGATTTTTCTTTTTCATTTGGTAAACGAGTATTTAAATCTTTATCTCTATAAAGCATAAAAGCATTAGCCTTGAATAAATTACTTCCTTTTTTTGTAATCGTATTTATGATATATGCACCACCTCTTGTGTATTCAGCATCAAAAGGACTTAGAATAAAACGAAATTCTTGCACTCCATCCTGAGGCATGACAGAACCAGTTTGACCTAAACCAGCAATATTTCCATTAAAAAGATTTTTCCATTCAGCACCATCTACATAAAAGTTTACAAATCTTAAATCTGGTAAAGAGCCTGCTGAAGGCATTGCTCTTCCACCTATTTCAGTAAATGTTCTTACACCAGGAACAACAGCAGCAAGATTCATAATGTTACGTGAATTTAATGGAAGATTTTCAATTTGCTCTGCAACTACAGCAGTAGATACATCTTGTCTTTTTAATTCAAAATTTGATGTTCTTGCCCCAACCACTGTAACTCCAGAAAGTTCAACTGCTTCTGGAATCAAAACAAAATTTAATGTTGGTTTTTGACCAACAATAAATCTAACATTTTTAGATTCATAAGTTTTATAACCGACCATACTTACTTTAATATTATAAGTACCAGGTGAAATAGCTAAAATCAGATACCTTCCATTTTGATCCGTTACACTACCTCTTACAATAGAAGAAATAGATACATCTGTTACAGAAACAGAGGCTCCGATTAAAGGTTCACCTTGATTATCTTTAACCGTTCCCTCTAAAGTAAGAAATGTACCCTGGGAAAATATTGTCCCGGTTATCAATAAAAGGAAAATAAAAATGTACTTTTTCATCATACATTACTCCTCTTTTGTTAAATGAATGTGTTGGAAATATTCATATTTCTAATTATGAATATTTGCGAAAGAAATTAATTAATACTTTAAATTTAAGCAAGGCGAATTTGGGTGAATTTTTTTAAAATTATTTTTTAATAAAGGAAAAATGATCTAACCATTTCCTTAAACTGATTTAATTCTTCTCTCCAGGTTTCAAATATTTCTGTTGGTGTTTTACCTTCATCAATCATTTTTCTTATTTTATTATTTCCCATTAAATTATCAAAAGTTTTTTCTTTCCATTGAAAATTTTCCGGGTGATTTTTTTTAATTGCCCAAATTAATGCAATTCCGGTTTTAACCGATTCGAATCTATTTCTGTTATTAACTTTAACAAAAATACCATTGCATTTTTCATTATGATATTTTGGAGGTTTTGAATTATAACTATACCATTGCGGCGTAAATTGATTTGCTTCGAATGATACACCTTGAAGTTTAATTTTTTTTAATTCACTAATTATTTTTTTCGAATTCATCCATGTTGCACCTATGTATTCAAAAGGTTTTTCTGTTCCTCTGCCTTCCGAAACATTAGTCCCTTCAAAAAGGCATGTTCCCGGATAAACAATTGCTGTATTAATTGTTGGCATATTTGGAGAAGGTTTAATCCACATTAAATTAGTTTCATCATACCAAAGATTTCTTTTCCAACCTTTCATTTTTATAACTGTTAAGTTTGCTTTTATTTTATTATTAAGCCATTCTTTTTCATTATACATGTTTGCTAATTCACCAACAGTTAAACCATGAGAAATTGGAATTGGAGCATAAGCTACAAATGACTTAAATGACTCATCAGTTATTGGTCCATCAATATAAAGTCCTGTTATTGGATTAGGTCTATCAAGAACAATAACATTAATATTATTTTCAGCTGCGGCTTCCATAACATGACCAAGTGTTGAAATATAAGTATAGAATCTGGCTCCGACATCTTGAATATCAAAAATTAAAACTTCAATACCTTGTAACATTTCATTTGTTGGTTTATATGTTTTGCCATAAAGTGAAAAAACAGGAATACCAGTTTTTTTGTCAACTGTATTATCTATCTCACCTGTTGTATCGCCTCTGAAACCATGTTCTGGACCAAATAAAGCAACAATTTTTATTTCTTTATTTTCATAAAGTGCATCTACTAAATGTTTTCCATTTGATAATAAAGATGAATGATTTACAACTAATCCAATTTTTTTCCCTTTTATTAAATCTAGCTTTTCAGAAACTAAAATATCTGCACCTGTTAATACGGTTATTTTTTGCTTGTAATTAATTGCAAAAATTGATGACACTGCAACAATTAATAGAAAAACAAATATCTTTTTCATAAGCATTCCTTTTTATTTTTTAATAATTGCTATTGAAACTCCAACTTCTCTTTCTCCAGTTTTATCACTTGGATTATTAACTATTTTATCATTAATTATTAACGTTGTTGAGCCGCCGCCATCTAAATTCAAACCTTCATAAACACCTTCAGCAAGCATAATATCTGCAAATTTTTTAAGAGAAACACCTTTGCTTGATTCTTGTCTTCCATCTATTGCAAATAAATATAATTTGTCTTTATTCTTTGAAAAACCAATTCCACTTCTTGGATGTTTTGATTTTGAAAATCTTTGAAATATTCCCTCTTCAATTTCAGATGAATCGGCAAAATTTTTTCCTTCTTTCACTATCTTTCCCCAGCCGCCAGTTAATGTTAAAATTTTTCCAACTTCAGGAAATAATTTTAATACTATTTTCAATGTATCATTAATAAAAATATGTGATTTAATTTTTTCAATCATATCATTATTAGTAGATAAAATAAAATTGTCATTAATTTTTGTATTACCTTGATAATTCCATTCATCAGTTACTTTGAAAAATAAAGTGTCCATTTTATTAAATAACTTTTTTAATCTTATCTCTAAATTTTTCCAGGTATCTTTCGATTTTGGTGTAGCGGAACCTTGATATTTATTGTAAAGAGTCAATGAATTGCTATCCGTTTGAGCATTTATTCTGTTAACATTAATTTTTGTTTTATCTTTTGTTAAAATTTCACCGTAGAATTTAAATTTTTCAATAAATGGTTGATTGTCTTTCGTTATTCCAAATTGATAGTGTATTTTATCTACTAAATCATATTCAGAATCTGTTACTTGATTGCCTTTAACAAATTCTCCGTTTATTACTAAATTATTTTCAGGTTCACCACCATATTTTATTTTGAAAAAATCACTATTTAATGCAGCAATTACTTTATAGTTTTTATCTTTAAGTTTTTTAACCATTGAACTTGTTGTTTCTTTACCTAACAAACTATCGTTAGCTTTCATTGCAATGATTGAGTAATATTCGTTTTTAAGATCTAATGTTAAAATGTGGATTGAGAGAGTATCCACTTTATCAATTATCTGTTTGTAAACTATTCCAGGTTCAATTTGATTTTCTTTTGAAAAATTTTTCTCTTGCGAAAAATTTTGATGATTGAGATTTAATAAAATCGAGATTATTAAAATGTAATATTTCATGTTAAATTAATTTTTAATTGAATTAATAATTTCACTGTGAATAATTGGTCTAAACTGAATAATTTTACTATTGTTTCTTGTTGGATAAACACGATTTGTAAGTAAAATAACTATTATCTTTTTTTCAGGATCAGTCCAAACAGATGTTCCGGTGTAACCAGTATGACCATAAGAGCTTTTACTGAATAGTTTACCGCACGAAGCATTTTCTAGTGCATTTGTATCCCAACCTAATGCTCTTGAACTGTTATTTGTATATTGTTTGGTAAACAATTCAACGGTTTTTTGATTTATAATTGTTTTACCATTAAACTTACCTTTATTTAATAACATTAAAAGTAATCTGTATAAATCCTCAGATGTAGAAAACAAACCAGCATTACCAGAAACTCCATTTAATAAAGATGCTGTTTCATCATGAACTTCCCCAATTAATAATCTATTTCTCCAATAATTATCAAATTCTGTGGGTGTAATTCTTTTTTTGTATTTAGCTGGAGGATTGTAAAAAGTATTTTTCATACCAAGTGGTTTAAAAATTTCATCATTGCAAAATTTATCTAAAGTTTTCCCTGAAACTTTTTCAATTATTTTTCCTAAAGTAATGAACCCTAAATCTGAATAAACCGTTTTTGTGCCAGTTTCATATTCAAGTTGTGAAGAAAAAATATCATTTAATACGCTATCAGGTTTGTCATATTTTTCGTGATATTTTTTATATGCTACCAATCCAGAGTTATGTAAAAGTAAATTTTTAATAGTAATATTTTCTTTTCCATTAAATGAAAATAGTGGTATGTATTTCGATACTATATCATCTAGATGAAATAATCCTTTATCTATACAAATCATAGCTGCTGTTGTAGTTGCAATAACTTTAGTTACAGATGCAAGGTCATAAATGGTTTTCGGGGTAACTTTTTCAGAATTAATATCATAAGTAAAATGACCAAAACCTTTTTTATAAATTATTTTTTTATCATGAGCAATTAAAAGTGAGGCACCCGGGAAAATTGAATCTTTAATTGCTTGATTTATTAAAGAATCAATTCTTAAAAAGTCTTTATTTCTATGTAGGATTCTTTTATTATCGTAAAGTATATAATTATTTGTTGCCCTTATTGAAGACAAACTAAAATTATAATTTAAATTAGATATTAAAAAGTTTATTAAATATGTAATCAAAAGTGTTATTTTGAATATTAACATAATTAAATACTTGTTTAGTTTATCAAAATTTAATTTGTTTGCATTAAAGTTAATTTAATAAAATGTTTAAAACAATTAGAAAATCAATAAGACAACCCATATGATTGATTACATAATAATAATTGTATATCTAATAATAGTAGCTTCAATTGGTATTATTTCAGGAGGAAAACAAAGAACTATCAATGATTATTTTCTTGGTTCTAAAAATGTACCTTGGTGGGCTGTTTGTTTTTCAATTGTTGCGGCTGAAACAAGTACATTAACTTTTATTTCAATTCCTGGTCTTGCTTATATAACAAATATGAATTTTCTCCAGGTTACTTTTGGATATTTATTAGGCAGAATTATAGTTGCATATTTATTTCTTCCAGCATATGTAAATGGTAATTTAAATACTGCTTATTCATTTCTTGAAAACAGATTTGGAACAAAGGTTAGAAAGTTTGCTTCAATAGTATTTTTATTTACAAGAATAGCAGCAGATGGTGTTCGTTTATTTGCAACAGCAATTCCATTAAAATTAATGTTAAATATTGAATATCATTATGCTATCATAATAATTGTGTTAATTACACTTATTTATACTTATACAGGTGGAGTAAAAGGTGTTATTTGGGTTGATGCACTACAATTTTTTATTTATATAATGGGAGCAGTAATTTCAGTTGTTTTTCTAATGAAAATTATCCCAGAAAATTTTTCTTCAATTTTACTTAAAGCAACCGATGCTCAAAAGTTCTCAATCTTTAATTTCGGGTTTGATGATGGCTTATTAAATTTTTTCAAGCAACCTTACACATTAATTAGCGGATTAATTGGCGGTGCATTTTTATCAATGGCATCACATGGAACAGATCAATTAGTAGTTCAAAGATTGTTAGCAACAAAAACTTTAAAAGAAAGTCAAAAGGCAGTTATAGGAAGTGGTATCATTATCATTTTTCAATTTGCACTATTTCTTTTTGTAGGTGTTTTACTTTTTGTTTATTATGGAAAGTTAGATATTAAATCAGATGAAATTTTTTCACTTTTCATTATTAATAAGTTACCTGATGGAATAAGTGGAATTATTATTGCAGGTTTATTTGCTGCTGCTTTATCAACTCTTGCAGGTTCAATTAGTTCTTTATCATCCTCAACTATGATTGATTTATATTTACCTTTAAAAAAGAAAATAATCGATGATAAAACTCAATTAAAAATTTCAAGATTGTTTACAATTATGTGGGCAATCTTACTTGTCTTTTCTGCTTTGTTTTTTATGAATTCTTCTAAAGCTGTAGTTGAACTTGCTTTAAGTATTGCATCTTTTACTTATGGTGGATTATTAGGCACTTTTTTACTTGGCATTTTGATTAAAAAAGCAAACCAAAAAGATGCTCTGATTGCTTTTCCAGTTAGTATTATGTTTATGATTCTTGTTATTTTATCTAAACAAGTTGCCTGGACTTGGTTCACTTTAATCGGTGTTTTAATAACTATTATAGTCGGATTTATCAGCAATCATTTTGTAACTAAAAAAATAATTGACTAAAACTATGTTCAAGAATATTATTCATTGGTTTCGAAATTTATCCTGGATGAACGACACTTTTGTTTTTATTACAATTTTATTAATCACTGTTATTTCATATTTCTTTCTAAAAGATATTCTTTTTAGAATTATAAAAAGAATCGTTAAAAAAACTAAAACAATTGTTGATGATATTTTACTTTCCAAAACTTTTTTAAGAAGGATTTCTTATTTAGCGCCACTTTTAATTTTATCTCAAGTTACTTACCTAATTCCGCAATATGAAAAATTGTTTGATAAACTACTTTCAATCCTCTTAGTTTTTGTTTTTTTCATTTCAGTTGGTGCATTGTTAACATCTTTCTCTGAATTATCAAACAAAATTGAAAAATTAAAGGAAAGACCTATTAAAAGTTACATTCAGGTTGCGAAAATTATTCTTTATTCACTCATGTCAATAATGATTCTTGGAATTATTGTTGGACAATCAATTTGGAATATTGTAACTGGACTTGGAGCTTTTACTGCTATACTTATTTTAGTATTTAAAGACACAATTCTAAATTTCATCGCAAGCTTGCAAATATCATCATACGATTTAGTACGCGTTGGTGATTGGATTGAAGTTCCAAAATTTGGTGCTGATGGTGATGTTATCGATATTTCTTTAATGATTGTCAAAATCCAAAATTTTGATAAAACGATTACAATCATTCCAACTTATAAATTAATTGAAGAAACATTTAAGAACTGGCGCGGAATGACTCAAAGTGGTGTTCGAAGAATTAAACGTTCAATTTTTATTGACCAACGTACTATTAAATTTTGCTCTGAAGAATTAATAAATAAATTTTTACATATAAAAAGAATCAAAAATTTTGCAGAAGATAAAAAATCATACGTTAATGATGATTTTTTCAAAGGTATAACAAACATTGCTCTTTTGAGAGAATATGTAAAAGAATATCTTTCCCAAAAAAATGAAATAAGTAATGACTTTTCTTTTCAGGTTCGTCAATTACCATCAACACCAGAAGGTTTGCCAATAGAAATATACGCTTATGCAACTAAAACAAATTTTGTTGAATATGAAGATTTGCAAGCTGAAATCATTAATCACGTTTTAGCAACATTAAATCAGTTTGAGTTAGAAATTTTCCAAAATCCTTCAGGAAATGATTTTAAACATTTACTCAAATGAACATAGTAAAAAATTTTTTTAGCAATATACCAGATCTAATTCCAGATGAAATATTTGAAAAAATAATTTCCAAAGAAAATTTTTTTGTTGAAAGAATTATTTCCGATGGACATAAATCACCAGAATATTTTTGGTATGATCAGGATAAGAATGAATTTGTCATTATACTTCAAGGCAGTGCAATTATAAAATATGATAATGGAAAAATCTTCGAACTTCAAACTGGAGATTACATGATTATTCAGGCACATCAAAAACATCGTGTTAAAGAAACTTCTTCAAAAGAAAAAACAATTTGGCTGGCAATTCATTATTAGTAAAAAACCAGATTTTGTCTATTAATATTTCTTATATTCTGCAAAGCCTTTTTCAACCAATAAATCATTAATATTAATAAATTGATCCTTTTTTGCTTCCAAAAATATTTCACCCAAATAGCGTCCATATTTTTCATCTTTATCTTTTATTGTTTCAAGTAAAATTTCTTTTCCTAAAATTTTTCTTCTTAAAAAATCACGAGACTTAATTCCCTTTTCTTTTTCAACGCCTTTAACTTCGGGGGCATTGATTCTATGTAATCTAATTTTTTCTCCTTTAATAAATGTATGTAAACCCAAATCAATTTCAACTGTAATTGTATCGCCATCATAAACATCTGTAACTTTAGCTTTGTAATGATACAATGTTTTTTCCATTTCAATCTCCTATATTTATTTTTGAATTAATTAA
>CAZVBT010000110.1:0-14490 GCA_964625385.1 uncultured Melioribacter sp.
CGGAATTGTAATATCAACTGAAAAACTAAATAAAATATTAGAATTAAATGTTGAAGAAAAATATATTGCAGTTCAACCAGCTGTAATCTTAAAAGATTTACAAACCTTTGTTGAAGAACATAATTTATTTTACCCACCCGATCCAACTGAGCGAAATTGTTTTATTGGTGCTACTGTTGCTACAAATTCTTCCGGCGCAAGAACTTTTAAGTATGGACCAACAAGAAATTTTGTTCTTGGTTTAAAAATCATTTTACCAACTGGTGAAATATTAAGACTTGAAAGAGGGAAAGAAAGAGCTGTGAATTATGAAGCAACATTAATTACAAATGAAAGGAATGTCTATTCTTTTAGTATTCCAAAATTTGAAATGCCAAAAACAAAAAATGCTTCTGGTTACTTTTGCAAAAAGAATATGGATTTGATTGATCTTTTTATTGGCTCTGAAGGAACACTTGGAATTATAACAGAAATAAAACTAAGACTGCTTGATTATAATAAAAATGTTTTATCAGCAATTTCATTTTTTGAAAATGAAATTGATGCGTTCAATTTTGTTGATGAGGCAAAAAAACTTTCTTTTGATATTAATTCAATTGTTGATGCACGTGGTTTAGAATTTTTTGATCATCACACATTAAATTATTTGAGAAATGATTTTTCATCTATTCCTGATAATACTTGCGCTGTTTGGTTCGAACAGGAAATTAATAACAACGAAAATGAATTAGTTGAAATGTGGATGGAATTGATTTCAAAACATAATTCTGATGTAGAAACAAGTTGGTTTGCTTTCAATAAAAAAGAACAGGAAAAATTCAAAAACTTTCGTCATGCAATTGCATGGAAAGTTAATGAAATTGTTGCACAAAGAAATTTAAGAAAAGTTGGAACCGATATTGCTGTTCCCGACGAACATTTTTTTGAATTTTACAACTGGATGAAAAAATTAGTTGAACAAAACTCAATTGAGTATGTTGTTTATGGTCATCTTGGAAATAATCATCCACATTTAAATATGATTCCCAAAAACAAAGATGAACTTGAACTTTGTAAAAATTTATATGGAGAAATTTGCAAACAAGCTGTTAAACATAATGGAACTGTTTCTGCCGAACATGGAATAGGTAAAATCAAACGAGATTATTTATTAATGATGTATCCCGAAAGTGTAATTAAAGATATGGCAAAGTTAAAATTGATTTTTGACCCAAATAAAATCTTAAACATCGGAAACATTTTTGACGAAAAATTTCTTGAATAACTATGAATTATATATTTACAAATAAAAACGTTTTCCCCGTCATCCTCAGCCCTGTCTGCCGACAGGCAGGCCTGTCGAAGGATGACAAGAATTCACAACCAAAAACTTACAATAAAAATTTTATTAAAAATAAAACACTAAGTTTTAATGTATTAATTAAAACATTTTTTTTAATTATAATTTTTTCAAACATTCTGCTGTATTCACAAGTACAAAACCTTGATAATAAATTTCGACTTGCACAATCATACGAACTAGCTGGACAATTTGATAAGGCTGAAAATATTTATCGAGAGCTTCATCAAATCCAACCATTCAACAACATTTATTTTGAAGCATTAAATAAATCTTTAATCTCTCAAAAAAAATATGATGAAGCTATTACATTAATCGAAGATAAAATTAAAACAGAACCAGCTGATGTCTCCAATTATGGTATGCTTGGTACAATTTATTTTATGAAAGATGATATTAAAAAAGCTTACGAAGTTTGGGAAAAGGGAATTGCTACAAATCCAAAATCTTATGTTGTCTATCGTATTATTGCAAATTATGCACTTGAAAATCGTGCTTATGAAAAAGCTATTGAGTTTTTAAATCAAGGGAAAAAAATTGCAAGCGACCAATACGTATTCTCTTTAGATCTTGCAAACATTTATGCTATTAATATGAATTTTGAAAATGCCGCAAATGAATTTTGTGAATTATTATCAACCAACCCGGAATTTTTAGAAACCATAAAATCAAGAATTGCAACTTACATTTCACGACCGCAAGCGGCAGAACAAACTATTAATGCGATAAATAAATTCTTAAAATCAAAAACAAAAATTGAAATACTCGATTTACTTAAAAGCGTTTATCAACAAGTTGGTAATTACGAAAAAGCTTTTGAAGTTGTTTCCCAAATTGAAAATGATTTTAACGGTAACGGTTCAAAATATTATTTTTTTGCATTGGAAAGCTTCAAAGCTAAAAAATTCAATATCGCATTAAAATCATTCGAAGCAATTTTAAATAACTACCCGAATTCAGATTTTGCGGCTTTTGCCAGACTTGGCTTCTCTAAAACAAAAGAAGAAATATTAAACGAGAAAACCATTTCAAAAGATGAGCTGTGGAAACCTATTCAATTACATCAAGTAAAATTCGAAGATGAATACAAACAATTGATATCTTCATATCAAAAATTTATTGATGAATATAAAAACAATTCAAACTCCGTCGAAGCATATTTCAGAATAGCACAAATATATAAAAACCGATTACTCGATTTTCATAAAGCTGATAGCATTTATTATTTGATTGAACTTCAATTTCCATACACAAATTATTCTGTTTTATCTTTAATCAATCGTGCAAAAATTTTTATACATGAAAATAATTTGAACACTGCCGAATCATTATTAAACAAAGTTTCCCAAAATTCAAAAAGTGAAATACAAAATATTTCTGAAGCTAATTACTTATTAGGAAAAATAAATTTTTGGCAGGGAAAATTTTCAGAAGCTATAAATTATTTTCAAAGAACCACAAAAAACTTAGAAGATGATTTTGCAAACGATGCTCTCGAAAATTTATTCATTATTAATTCAACTAAAAAAGATTCAATCAATCTTGCTAAATACGCTTTTGCCGAATTACTGCTTCAGCAAAGAAAAGAAGAGAAGGCAATCATTGAATTCAAAACTTTAAGTGAAAACGATAACTTGTTTTTAATAAATCAGTTTGCAAAATATAAACTTGCAGAAATTTTAATTTTTTTTAATAAATTTTTAGAAGCCGGAGAAATACTTGAAAGCCTGTCTAAAAATCAGGAAAACCAGCTTTTTAATGAAAAAACAATGTTTTTATTGGCTCAGACTCAAAAACATGGTGAAAAAAATTATGATAAGGCAAAAAAAACTTATACCCAAATACTTGAATTTTATCCAAACTCACTCTATTTTGACCGTGTAAGAGAAGAATTAAATGCAATTTCTAACTAATACGGGAAAAAATGAAAGAAACAAGAGAACCTCGAAGCGTTAAATGTTCATTCTGCGGCAGAGATGGAAGTGAAGTTTCATCTATGGTTGCAGGTCCGGATGTTTACATTTGCGATATTTGTATAAAAACAAGTGTAGATATTCTAAAAAACAATATTTCTCAATACCCTAAAAAAGAACACGCCGCACCTTCTTTAACTCCCGATATGATTAAAGCAAATCTTGATGAATATGTTATAGATCAAGACTTAGCAAAAAAGATACTTGCTGTTGCTGTTTATAATCATTACAAAAGAATTAATGCAACAAACTCTCTTTTTGAAGTTGACGATGTTGAAATTGAAAAGAGCAATATTCTTTTAATTGGACCAACAGGAGTAGGAAAAACATTATTAGCTCAAACATTAGCAAGAATTTTAGATGTGCCTTTTGCAATTGCAGATGCCACCACTTTAACCGAAGCTGGTTATGTTGGTGATGATGTTGAAACGGTTTTAGTTCGATTACTTCAAGCTGCAGATTACAATTTAGATAAAGCTCAAAAAGGAATAGTTTACATTGATGAAATTGATAAAATAGCACGCAAAAGTGAAAGCGTTTCAATTACACGCGATGTTTCCGGTGAAGGTGTTCAACAAGCACTACTAAAAATACTTGAGGGTACGGTTGCCGGAGTTCCACCACGCGGCGGAAGAAAACATCCGGAACAAAGTTTAATTAATGTTAACACAAAAAATATTTTATTCATCTGCGGCGGTGCTTTTGATGGTATTGAAAATATAATTGCAAGCCGAATCAACCGAAATCCAATCGGCTTTGATACAAATGTAAAATCTTCGAACGAAGTTGAAAGAGATAATTTAATACAAAAAGTTCAACCAGAAGATTTAGTTAAATATGGCTTAATACCGGAACTCGTCGGAAGATTACCAATCATTGCACCACTTGCATCACTTAATGCTAATGCAATGAAAAATATTTTAACCGAGCCGAAAAATGCTTTAGTAAAACAATACAAAAAACTTTTTGCACTTGAAGGTGTTGAACTTGAATTTGATGATAAAGCACTTGATGAAATAGTTAAAAAAGCATTAGAAAGGAAAACCGGTGCACGTGCTTTGCGATCTATTGTTGAAGGTATTTTACTTGATATTATGTATGAACTTCCAACTAAAGAAAATATTGACAAGTGCTTGATTACTAAAGATGTTGTTTCAAAAAATGAAAAACCACTTTACATCGAAAGTGATAGAAAAATTGCTTAACAAAATTTAATTTTATTCAAAGCTCGGATTCATTTTGAGTTCGGGCTTTTTTATTCTATATAAAATTGATTTATTTTCCTTTATAAAAACTCAGGCAAATTGTGAAAATTATTTATCTCTTGATTTTATGTGTTTTATCAATAATTTCTTCTATATCTCCACAAAACAACAATGAAACTATTTCACCACTTAAGGATAATTATAACACTTTAAAGACAACTGAAGATAAAATTGAATATTACAAGAAACTTTCTTCATATTACCAAAGAATCAAACCCGATAGCACAATTTATTTTGCATCAAAAGCAATCGAATTAATTAAAGAAACTAAATACGACAAATATAAAGCAGATTTATTTTATTCGATTGGATTAGCTTATAATTTTCAAAGTAATTACGAAAAAGCAATCGAAAATTATAAAGCTTCTTTTGCTCTCAGGGAAAAAATCAAAGATAGCGTTGGAATCGGTGAATGTTATTACAGATTCGGTATTATAAAAAGCATTTTTGGTAATTACCAAGAAGCTCTTGATTACTGCATCAGGGCTGTAAAAATTTTAGAAAAAGAAAATGATAAAATTGCTTTAGGTTATGCATATAACTACTTAGGAATTGTTTATTATATAATCGGTGATTTTACAAAAGCCGAAGAGCAAATGCTTAAAACATTGGATTATTGTAGAAAGGTTAATAATCCTTTATTATATTCATTAGCTTTTGAACATTTAGCTATCCTTTACATTAAAAAAGAAGATTATAAAAATGCAACTGATTATACTAACAAATCTTTAGAACTAAGATTATCTGCTAATGATATGGCTGGAATTGCTGGTTCTTACGAAAATTTAGCAATTATAAACAGAATGAAAAAAGATTATTCTAAAGCTTTTGAATATTACAATAAATCAATCAAAATTAAATCTGATATAAACAGCAAAAGAGGTTTAGCTTCTTCTTATCTTGGAATTGGTTTAACATACTTTAAAATGGGTAATTATCAAAAAGCTATCGAGTTTATGAATAAATCTTTGAAGATAAGAAAAGAGTTAAACGATAAAAGAGGAATTGCAATAAATTATTCTCAACTTTCTAATGTTTATGCAGAAATGAATTATTACAAACGAGCATTAGAATATTTGAAATTATCAAAAAACTATTCTGATTCTTTAATCAATGAAAGAAATTTAAAGAACATTGAAGAAATAAAACAAAAATATGAGGCGCAAAAAAAAGAAATTGAAATTGCCGAATTAAAATTTGAGAATGAATTTTTCCGCACCCGCACTAATTACTTGCTTGCAATTATGTTATTACTGTTAGGTATTACAATTTTGGCTTACTTTTCTTATCAATCTAAGCATAAATTAAATTCACTATTAACACAACAACGGGATTCTGTTTTAATCCAAAAAGAAGAGCTTGAAAAATTAAATAAAACATTAAATGAGCTAATACAATCAAAAGAAAAAATTTTTTCAATAATTGCACATGATTTAAAGAGCCCTTTTCATAGTTTGCTTGGTGCTTCAGAAATTTTAGTTAAAGATTTTGATTCTCTTTCGGATAAAGAAATATTTAAGTTTATAAAAGGCATTAGAGATTTAATAACTTCAAATTATAAGCTGGTTGAAAATTTATTAGATTGGTCACGTTTAAAGTCAGGTTCGCTTACATTTAACCCCGAAAAAGTTAATTTATTCATGGAATGCTATAATATAATTTCATTGTTAAACCCAATTGCTAATTCAAAAAATATTGAACTTAAATATGAAATTGATAATTCCATTAACATTGCAGTTGATAAAAATATGATTTCAACCGTTTTAAGAAATTTTATTTCCAATGCTATTAAATTTTCAAATCCAGGTGGTATTATTATTGTAAAATCAAAAGAGTTTGAAGACAAAGTAGAAATAAGCATAATTGACAATGGTGTTGGAATAGAGCCCAACATTATAAACAAACTTTTTACTTTTGATAAGAGTATTACAAGAATAGGAACCGCAAACGAAAAAGGAACAGGTCTTGGTTTATTATTATGTAAAGAAATGATTGAAAAACATCAAGGAGAAATTAAAGTATCAAGCGAACTTGGAAAAGGAAGTATTTTTTCTTTTACAATTAAAAAATTTATATCTAAACCAGAACCAGCCTAGTATAAATATCTCTTAAATTTTTATGAAAATAAAAAATTAAACGCTGTTGATTGAAATTCATATAACATGATAAATCTTTTTTTAACATTCATATTTTTTTCTACATTAACTTTTGCACAATCCAAAATTTTAATTTTCATGGATTTGCAGCAAACAGACCATTTAAAAGCTTATGGTGTTACTTTCAATGCATTAAAAAATGGTGCAACTGCAGATTGGCTTTTAAATTACCGCGGTGGTTCTTTTCTTATTGATTACAGCAATGAACTTGCATTAAAATGCAGATTAAAAGGTGTTGCATTTCAAACCATAACAAATGAAGAAGCGGCTTCAATCTATGCAACAGTTCAAAGTGAAGATAATAATATGGACGTTGTTCGCTTAGAAAAAGCACCTAACATTGCCGTTTATGTTCCGCCAAACTTTAAACCATGGGATGATGCTGTAACTTTAGCTTTAGATTATGCAGAAGTAAAATATGATAAAATTTGGGTTGAAGAAATTCTGCGAGGTGATTTATCAAAATATGATTGGCTGCATTTACATCACGAAGATTTTACAGGTCAATATGGGAAATTTTATGCTTCTTTCAGTGAAGCACAATGGTATGTTGAACAACAACTGGTTTACGAAAACGAAGCAAAAAAATTAGGATTTAAAAAAGTAAGTCAAATGGAAAAAGCAGTTGTGCTTACAATTAAACAATACATCGCAACCGGTGGCTTTCTATTTGCAATGTGCTCGGCAACAGATTCATACGATATTGCATTAGCCGCTCAAAACATAGATGTTGTTGATAAAATGTATGATGGTGATCCACCTGATCCTGATGCACAAAACAAATTAGATTTTAACCAAACTCTCGCTTTCGAAAATTTTAAACTGGAAATGAATCCTTTGGTTTATGAATATAGCGATATTGACGTTCAACCTTTAGAAGTTGGTTCGCAGCAAAATGATTATTTCACTCTTTTTGATTTTTCAGCTAAATATGATCCGGTTCCAACGATGCTTACTCAAAATCATGTTAATGTTATTCCAGGATTTATGGGACAAACAACAATGTTTCATAAAAAATTTATTAAACCATCGGTATATATTTTAGGCGAGCGTGCTGGAACAGATCAGGTAAAATATATTCATGGAAATTTTGGAAGAGGAACCTTTACTTTTTATGGCGGGCATGATCCTGAAGATTATCAGCATGCTGTTGGCGATCCTCCTACAGATTTAAGTTTATTCAAAAATTCTCCCGGTTATAGATTAATATTAAACAATATACTTTTTCCTGCAGCAAAAAAGAAAGAACAAAAAACCTGAGGTAAAAGAATGAAATCTTTAAAATTTAAAAATCATGATGATGAAGTTCAGATTGGTAAAATTATTTGTGTTGGAAGAAACTATGCCGCACACGCTAAAGAAATGGGTAACGAAATACCTGATGAATTTCCAATAGTGTTTTTAAAACCAGCTTCAACTGTTATTTATTCTGGTGAAAAAGTTGTTCATCCAAATTACTCAAACAATCTTCAACATGAAGTTGAATTGGTTTTATATATCGGCGAAGATGTTAAAAATGCAAATGATGAAGAAGCGGAAAAAGCCATTCACGGTTATACTGTTGGGCTTGATATGACTTTGCGGGATTTACAATTTGAATTCAGGAAAAAAGGGGATCCGTGGACTTTTGCAAAATGTTTTGATACAGCAACAGTTCTTTCAGAAATCGTTTTAAAAAAAGATTATCAACTTAAAGGAAACGAAAAAATTTTACTAAAAGTAAATAATGAAACAAAACAAAACTCTTCGCTTGATAATATGATTTTTTCACCTGTTGAAATTGTAAAATTCATTTCAACAAGATTAAAACTTGAAAAAGGAGATTTAATATTTACCGGAACACCAGAAGGAGTAAGCCGCGTTGTTGCAGGCGATAAACTTTATGCAGAAATTGAAAACGTAGCCTCGCTTGTTACGAGTATAATAAAGTAAAAGGAACTTCTGAAAAATTCTAAAATCTGTCTTTGCGAGCGAAGCGAAGCCTGACTGCCAAGAGGATTGTATGAATACAGCCTGCCCCGTTCTGCGGGGGCGTCAGATTTATTGGCGCGTTAGTTACCGTTTATGGATTTAGTAAAACACTTATTTTATTTAATGTTTCTTTTAATTCTGCTTTTGGTAGTTTACAAATGAACTCAGCTTTTCGTGTTTTCCAATCAAGACTTTTAATTTGGTCTGATAATATTACACCATTGATTTCTAAATCATCTGGAATTTTTACTTCAAATGGATAGCCTTTTACCTGACTAGTTATCGGACAAAATAAAGCTAAGTCAGTTTTTCCATTATACTCTCGTGGTGAGATAACTAAAGCAGGTCTTCTCCCCGATTGTTCGTGACCACTTTGAGGAGTAAAACTTAGCCAAACTATATCTCCTCTATCAGGAACTTTTAATTTTACCAATATTCATTCCCAACTTGTTTGCCAAAGTTAATCTCACGATGAATGTTTGATTTATTTATTCCAGAAACTAATTCTTTTAATGAATATATCTTTTCCTCTACTGGTTCAATAACAATTTTATTTTCTTCTAAAGTAAGATTAACATATTCATCTTCACGAATTTTAGATTGAAAGGCAAAAGCTTTTGGAATCCTTAATGCCAAACTATTGCCCCACTTTTGAATTTTGATACGCATAACTAAACCTTTTTATTGTTTCTACAACAAAGATACACATACAATCCATATTTTTCAATGAATAACTGCAATGACTTTGTATAAACTGATAAGATAACTAACGGCGTGTTATGTTAAAATGCAACACAACCGTAATAATTATTTATAGATTTCCATTTACATCTTATCTTCAGAAAAATGTATTGTATAATAACTTCTAGTCCCAAAATGACGAAAATATTATCCTCTAAAAATCGGGATATCCTGTTATACGCTGTCTATCCAGCACGTTCGTCTTCATATTAATGGACCGGGCCGCAAACTTGCTCTACGCTTTTTTTCCGCCTTTGGCAGATTCAAGCACGCCGTTAGACGCGGTCACCGGTCGCTATTTTGTTTGGGGTTTTTCATTTCATTTTTTATGCTGCCAAGTTTACTCTATACGCTTCTTCTTTTGTTATTATTGCATAGAGCTTTGCCATTAATTTTCTCGCAACAGCTACTATCGCTTTTTGTTTGCTGCCGCTCTTTTTATATACTCGTTCAAACTTATCTAGCAAGGCTCCATCTTTCCTTACACTCTTCCAGGCTAACTGAATGATAATAGACCGTAACTGCCTGTTCCCACACATTCCGCTTCTGCCTCGACTTACTTTATCTCCACTACTTCTCTCTGAGGGCGTTAGTCCTAAATGATGATTCAGTTTCTCACTACTTTCAAACCGGTCTTTTCTATCAAACAAATAAACACTCATTCTTACTGCACTAATAATTCCTATACCGTTTATCTTTTCTATCCGGGTTATTCGTGGCCCAAGTTCTTCATCTTCCTTTATCCTCTCGATTATCTCTTCGCTGTCTTTTATCTGACTTACAACATATTCATATTCTTTCAAGAGATTTCCAAACTTCAAATCAAACAGCTTATCCTCAAACGTTAGTAACTTCAGCTTTTCAACCAATCCTTTATTCCATTTCTCCCATTTCAATGGATGATTCTTTTGCTCAAGGAATGCTTTTACTTGTCGGAGTATCTGTCCCTTTCGCATCTTCTCTTTGTCATAGATTCTAATAATGTATTTGTACTCCCGTATTTTTTTGGCAGGTACAATTACTTCTCTTAGCAATCCGCGAGAATGTTGAAAAGCTAGTTTTCTCGAATCAATTTTGTCTGTCTTTATAGTACTGCCGTCTTTATATATTCTGTTTGTCGGTGTTACTATTATTTGGTATCCTTTTTCTGAAAAGTAATCGTATATCCAGAATCCCGAAAAACAACACTCGTAAACAATTTTATATTTTGCCCCGGCATAAGTCGAAAGAAGAAATTTCTCCAACATCTCTGCTGAAGGATGCATACTGAATGTTTTTAATTCAAGATCATAACTTCTTACTGTTACAACCCACTTCGCTTTGTGAACATCCATACCTACAAACAATTCTTTGTTTTCAAAGAACAACTTTTCGAGATTTGACTGATTCTCCATTATTAGGTCTCCTCTATTGGTTTTTTAATTGTTCCAAATTGGAGATCTAAAAATAATTACTCAATTTATTTTAAACATACGTACTTGCTTTTCACCCGTCCGCCCCTAACAGCGATGCCGAACTGAAAAGCTACTGCCAATATTTTTAACACTTTTATTTAATAGAACAAACTTACTTGCAATGCTTACCTTTTTATCCAAACCCGGAAACTTGAAAAATGCCGCAATGAAAACGCGGTCGGGTGGAAAAGCGGGTTAGGCTGTGTTATTATTTGTATTAAAGAAGCAAATATCTTGAGAACATATTTTTGTATTTCCACCAATTTCTATCGCTAGTTTGAATAAATACTCTCTGAGGTTAATAAGTATTTTGGGTACTTCATTGACTAAATCAATTTTATGACCTAAATAAGACAATATTCCACGAGAGATAAATTCTCCTTGATCGAAAATGCTTACTACTTCTGGTGCGTTTTTGTTCTTTACACGTCCAAAAGCACGGCTTTCAATATGCTCAAAAGCATTTCTCATTTCATCAACAGACTTTTTTATGTTTTTAATTGCTATTGGTATTTCAGTAATAGATTTAGAAGATTTTTTTATTGTATAAGAAAGATTAATTGATTTGCTAAACACAACAACAAAAATTTCTGCTAATGAGAGTGCTTCAAAAGCGCACTCTCGTTGTGTTATAAAGCTACCTTTAATGTTGTCCCTACGTTTCAATATATCTGCAAGAATTGAATGAGTAGCATCAAGTCTATGACCAGTTGCCATTATAAGACGAAATATTTCTATGCTAGTTGGTTGACCTATGCTTAACCAAGTCCATAAAGTATTTGTTATAGATGCATAACCATCTGAATATTTTGATGCATGTTTATCAATATCCATAATTGATAACTTTATTGATCCTTGTTTGAAATGTAGTTCTTCACCATTTTCAGGGTAAAAAATAATTGGAAGATCTAACCCTTGTTCTTCTGGTAAAGGAGTACGACCATATACAAGTAAGCCATCACGACTTTCTGGAACTACTTTTACATAAATTAGGGCATCGTCCGCACCAATCTCAGAAGTCATATTTAAACTAATTGCTCTAACTTCTTGTGGCATAATTAATCCTTTTACGTTTAACAGCCTAACGGCATGCCGATAAGCCGACGCTGAACGGTTTACGGCGACAATGTTTTGTTTAACTGATAATGTTATTTACTAAGAACAATATTTAAAAAACTGAACAACCTTGAACTGCCAATGCCAAGACCGAATGAAGCGTTCGGCTTGATTGGCTTGTTATATGCACTTATAATTTTTTTAATCTTTCAACTTCGTTTTTAATCACATCAATGATTTCTTTATTAACAATTTCTTTCTTACCATTTATTTTTGTTTAGAAGACATAAAATACTTTTCCGCCGAATACTTCTGTGAATTTTTGGTGGGTTTCTTCTTGGATGGCTCTTTCTTTGTAAAGCTCAGGTAATTGTATTCCTTCGTTTACAGGTTTTATTTGAAGACCAATGTATTTATCGTTTATTTTAATATAAAAATCTACATTAAATAGTCTATCCCATTCATCGGGAGCTGGTTCAATTTTTATATCGAGTATTTTTTCTAGTTGACCATAAATTGTTTCTATTTCAGTCATATAACCATCAAAGGTTCTATTGATAACAAGATTAACCATATAATCAATACAATCTTGCTCAGTAATGTCATCAAGTTCAGCTTGCACAACTTCAGTTATTTTTATATAAAGTTTTTTGCCCAGCTCAACTATATGATCTTTTGGTTTAACATTTTTAAAATAATATTCTTCCCACTCTTCAACAGTTTTTGGTGAACATTTTCGTATTGATTCAGATGTAGGTCCAACATTTTTCTTAAAATTTAGTTGGAATCGGTTCATAACACTATTTAAAATCCACTCTTTAGCCATTTTAATTTCCAAGTAAATGCAGAAATTTATTTTTATACTTAAAATTTATTGATGTATCTACACTTACAAGTTTTTCTTTTATAAGATGTGCGTTTATAAAAGTTTTATTCTGCAAATACAGATAACATAATAATCTATTTTGTTCATCATATTTTTGTTCGTCAAACTTTAAAAAAACTTTCTGCCCTTTTGTTTTAGAGATTAAAAACTCTTTTGCTTTCCCATTGATTTCCTTTTTCTCTTTAACTCCAATCAACCTAACCGTCAAATCATTATTTAACTTAATAATTTCCGGGCTTATTACTTCTTTCACAGAGTAATAATCTTCTCTTTTACCTCCATTTTTATCAAGCTTAGAACCAAACTGAAGTTTTTTAGGGTCTATTTTTTTATCAAAATTGTGGGGGTCTTTAAAAATATATGGAAGTTTTTCTATTTCTTTTGAGTAATCAAAACTATGTTTTTCTTGGGAGATGAAACTATATGTGTTTTCATCAAAAATATTTTTATTGTTGACTGAGAGTTTATCTTTAATAATTGGGATAAACTCAGAATTAATTTCATAACCTATTGAATTTCTATTGAGATTTTTTGCTGCTAGTGAAGTTGTCCCGCTGCCGAGGAATGGGTCTAAAACTGTATCACCAACAAACGAAAACATTTTTATTAATCTTTTAGGCAGTTCTTCGGGGAACATTGCCAAATGATTATCTTGCCTTGCTCCACTAAAATTCCAATGACCTTGAAAATAAGTATTCCATTCTTCTTTAGTCATTGCTGACTGCTCTTTGAGATCTTTATTTGGTTTTGGTGGGCTGCCAGGTTTTTTGAATAATAAAATGAATTCATAATCAATTTTTAATATTCCATTCCGGGGATAAGGAAATGAACCCATCACCGTTGCACCACCAGTTGTGTTTGAAGTAGTAACCTTTTGCCAAATTATTGCCCCCATATAATCAAAACCTCTTGTTTCACAAAACTTTATTATTTCAGTTCGTATCGGAATAACTTTATAACGCCCATAATAAACAGCACGTGCAAATTGATCACCTATATTTATACAAAGACGGCAACCTTTATGTAAAACTCGGTATGATTCATTCCAAACTAAGTTCAGGTTATTGATGTAGCTTTCATAACTTTCATTAAAGCCCACTTGAATTTCCGAACCATAGTCTTTCAACTGCCAATAAGGTGGAGAAGTGATAATCAAATGAACTGATTCATCATTCAGTTCAATCATTTTGCGGGAATCACCGTTTATTATCAGATGATTTGTTTTCATTTATTCTTAATGATTCTTTTTTCAATTCATAAAATACCAAAACTTGCTTTCAAAATCTTTACTTAAGTTTGTGCATATAACGACGTTGCCGATAACCCGCCGCCCATAATAGCAATGCAGATTAAAAAGACAAAGCCAAAGATTTAGTAAACTGCACTTATCTTTCTTTGCAAGTGCAGTTTGCAACAATATTAATTAATAGAACTACTTAGAACAACAAACTTGAAACGGAATAACCAAGCCAAAAATTATAAAACTGCCGAATGCGAAAAGGCGGTCGGGTTGATTGGCTTGTTATATGGCATATTATATTTTTACTACTGCTATCCATTTTTCATCATATTTTTTCCAATGTTGCTTGAACTTTCTCACGGACCATTTGGCTCTTAACCGAACTAAACTTGGGTCTGCAATATATAAA
>CAZVBT010000111.1:0-4603 GCA_964625385.1 uncultured Melioribacter sp.
GCTTCAGTTCCGTAGATATATCTTGCTTTTATATCAAGAAACAATTTGCTAACACTTTGAAAACCATCACTTACTTTAAATAAAATTCCAGCGCCATAACCGTAATTCCAAGCAAAGTCATCAAAATTGGTTGAAGCAGCAATTTGTTGATTCATATTTTCATTTTTCACTTCTGATTCTGTAAAAATATAAGCCCCGCCGAACAAACCTTCAACGTAAGGACGAATACTTCCAAAGAAAGGACTAACTTGCATTAACAAATGAAAATTTGCCATGCTATTCGTTCTCTGAAGATTTAAATATACACCAGGAAAACCAATCCATGGCCTTCTTTCATTTACCTGACCATAAATAATATAACCTAAGTTAAAACCGATTGTAAATGGACTAGTGTGAGTTGGCTCCCAAAGTGTTCCTTGAACTTGAACACCAAAACCCATGTTGTTAACATTTTTTCTAAATTCACCTTGAGGATAACCTAACATTAAACTTACTCCGCCAGTTTGAGAAAATATTACTGTTGTTATGAATAAAAATATTGTAATTACTTTTTTCATTTGAAGACCTTTTTTAAGTTAATATAAAATTGAGATGAATAATTTTATTTTTTGTTATAGTTAAAAATCTGTATCAACTTTGTAAGATTCAATTAATAATTTTTCATATTCGTCAAAAGAAATTTCTTTAGCACCAAACATTTTTAAATGATCGGTTTGATATTGAACATCAAGAAGTAAAAAATTTTTTTCACGAAGATGTTCGATTAATTTTATCAGTGCACATTTAGAAGCTTGTGAAACTTTGGAAAACATTGATTCTCCAAAAAATGCACCCTTATAAGTTACACCGTATAAACCACCAACTAAATTTCCATTTTGATAAACTTCAACAGAATGCAAGTTACCTTTTTTAATTAACCCTTTATAAGCTTCTATTAATTCTTTTGATATCCAGGTGGTTTCACGATTAGCACAATTTTTTATTACTTCTATAATTGTAGTATCATATTTGTATTCAAAATAATTGCTAAAAAATATTTTTTTTAATGAACGAGGAAAGTTAAAATTATCAAGTGGAATAATAGTTCTAATTTCGGGTAAATACCAATTTATAATTCCATTTTCTTCAGCCATTGGAAAAGCGCCGCGAGCATAAAGCAAAAGCATCGTATTTGGTTCTAAAAAATTAATTTCATTTTTACTCATGTGCTTTAACTTCATATGAAATTATTTCATAACCTTTTAATGCTTCGTAACCAGCAAAAACAACTCCAACAATTACTGAAATCATTCCCAATAAAAAAGTAGTAATAATTAAGAAGTTTAACTTGTCTAAAGAAAGCACAGAAGAAATTCCAAGAACAAGCGATGTTAAAATAAAAAGAGCAATTGCAGTAGCATAGCTTATAACACTATTGCGAACTAGTTTTGCTCTGAAAGTTAAAGCACTAATTTGAACGGCTAAACTTTCAAGACGAATATCATCTTCGATTGATGGAGATTTTTCACCAATCTTGAGCATTAATTTTCTTTTTTCTTCATTTAACAAACGAATACGATTTACAACAAGTGAGTAACGATTATTAATTCCAAGCAAAAGCAATCCACAAGCATTTATCATTACGGCTGGTGCAAGCATTAGTTGAATTATTTGAAGTGCATTTAAGGTAATGTTGTTAAGTAAGTCCATGATTAAAACCGAATTTTATATTTGTTAAAATAAAAATTTTAATAAGAATGATTGCGATTATATTTATCCGTTTTCACCAGTTAATCTTGCAATCTGAAGCAAATAGAAACGAAGCAGATCCTGTTCTTTTTTATTTAATGCTTGTTCTTCAATTTTAATAATTTGTTTTGCTTCTTTTAGAGCACGAACGATGTTAATCGGAACTTCAACCATTTCTTGTGTTAGAGATGAAAGATAATCAACAGCGGCAGACAAAAACTGCTGCATGTTTTCATCCGAATAATTTGAAAGTTTTGGGGCTTTAATTGAACTAAGTTTTTTATTGACAAATAAATTTTGTTTTTCTATTCCATTATGCGAAAGTGAATTTAATGCAATTGCTAATTCAACAAAACTTGATACTCTTTGATAAACCGGTGTTTCAATCAACTTCCAAATTTTTTCTCTCCAGTTTTTTATTATAGCTGGTATTGAAAGGTATTTGCTTATTTCAACTTGCCAATTTTTTTCAATTGAGTAATTTATATTGTTAAAAAGTTTTTCTGAATCCGTGTTAAAAAAATTGGGCTGTAAAAGAACTGCAACATCCGGACGAACTGTTGGTAGCAAATCAAGTATGAACTCATCTTTATCGAAGAAATCATTTACATCAACGCCGTGCCTGCGAATTAATTCTTTTTGAAATAAAGGTAAATATTTTTTAATTGAATCAATGTCTTCTCTTAATGCAAGAAATGCTGAATTACCAGCAGGAAATGCTTTTTCAATTTTATTTAAATATACCAAATCTGCATCCTGATAAATTCTAAGTGTATTTAAAATTTCATAAACCGGGAGTTTTGGCAATACTCTATCAATGATTAATGAAGATGTGTTTCCTTCTGAAAATTGTTTTTTCATCATTTCATCAATTGAGCGAAATAATCCGGTTGTTAATTGGTTAATGCCCAACACAACTGTTTGTGCCTGATTGTGGGCAATTGCTCTTAATAAACTTCCATATTTAGAAAAAGGAATTGTGCCTGCAATTCTTTCAAGAATTTGGTGACCAATTTTTCCCGAATCATTTTGTTGTGGTCGAACGGTCGGACGATCCCTTAAAACAGGTGAAGTCCTTCCAATAAAATATGATATTATGTGAATGCCAACAACATCTACATCGCTGCCATATAATATTTGTCTAAAATTCTTTTTAAGTGTTAATAGAAATTCATCATAAATTTTATCACTATTACCTATTGTTAATCTTTCAAGGTTTTTATACCCACGTGATGCAAATTGCAACCTAGTTTCGTTAATTGGTTCACCAGCTTTTAAAATTTCTTCTTCATAAAATTTTTGCGATTCTTTCAAGTGATAAATTAGTTGTGCATATTTTTTAATTGAAATATGTCTTAATTTTTCTGAAATAGTACTTTGTAAAGTTCTTAAATTGCCACCAGCAAAAACGCCAAGAAGTGGAGTTGTAGCGTAAAGTGTACTTCTTTTTGTTGATTGAGTAAGCGTTCTTGAAAATCTATCAATTGAGTTTTTGTTTTGATTAAATATTTTTTCTCCTGCAAAAATTGAATAGTAACCTCCTTGTCGTTGCATTGGTTCACCGCTTCCCATTTTAATTCTAACTTTTCCAATTAAGTTGTGTTGAGCAAGCCAGTTGTAAATATTCAATTTTGCTTTTCGGAAAAGATGCATAGCCATTGCTTGACTAACTTGCTGACTTAAATCCGAACCAGCAATGAAAACTTCACTTATAATTTCATTAAAACGTTCTTCGGTTTCTTGATTAATTCTTCTGCTTTGAAGAGAATATTCCCAAATTTTATTTAAAAAGTTTTCAATATTGTTCACTGAATCAACATCTTCGAATAAAGGCACGGTAGAAATTTGAGGAATATTTATTTGATTATTTTCTCTTAATATTAATTCACGTTTTGCTCTCAATTTTCTATCTAATGAAATTAAGGCTTCGGCTTTTGTGCTCATACTTATTTGAAGAGCAAGTACCATAGCTGGATTTCCATATTTACCCGAAACTTCGTTTATTTCGTTTGCATTGTGAACAGTTGTATCAATTGCAAATTGATCTTGTGCCAGAATTAATTTTTGATGTATTCGTGGTGTTATGATAAATCTTTTCAACAAATCCCGATACATTCCAGCTTCAATCATTATTTGTTGATTCGAAATATTTTCCTTTATAGTTGGAATTAATGAATAAAGTGTTTTGCGAAGTTTTTTGTTCAAAGAAAAATAATATTCAAGAGTTTCTTTTCTTTTGTTACGAAGTTCAAGCATTTTTCTTTCAAGGCGATCATTATGATACCACAAACTTGTAAGTGGATCTTTTGCAACGCGTAGTTTCATTCCAATTTTTCTAATGAGTGTTGCTTCAATGTTGTATGGCAATATTCCACGATATCTTTTTTCTAATTGATGAGTTAATAAGTTTATATCGTTAAACAGTGAAATAAATTTTTCGTTTGTTTTATTAAGATTTTCTATTTCATAAATCAATTTAGGATCAACTTTAATTGTTCTGTTTTGTTTTAATAAGCTTCTTAAAATTTTTGCTTGTTGATTTACATTTTCTATTAATCCAGCTGCAACTAATCTATGACCTTGACCGCTTGGACGATTGCTGCCATCCCAATCCCCCCAAAAAGAAAGAGATGATTTGTATTCTTGATTTGTATTTATAAGAAAATAATTTTCTGCATTTATTAATGATTTTAAATCGAGTATTAATTCATCAGCCTCTTCTGATGAAACTATTGCAACATTTAATCCTAAATATTCTTTAACTAATTCTGTTTGTAATTTTTTAAATAAATCCTTATCCAGCAACTTGTTATTTGTAATTTTATCGAATAACTCTTCAAATAATAATTCCGATTTGATTGAATACATCTGAGTT
>CAZVBT010000112.1:0-3873 GCA_964625385.1 uncultured Melioribacter sp.
TAATTCAAGGTGAAGGTGGAATTAATATTGGCCAAAAAGAATATTTTCAAAATGTTCGCGAATTATGTAATCAAAAAAATGTTCTTTTAATTATTGATGAAATTCAAACTGGCTTTTGCAGAACAGGAACCATGTTTGCAATTGAACAATATGGAATAGAAGCAGATATGATGACTCTCGCAAAATCAATCGCTGGTGGTTTTCCAATGGGTGCTTTGTTATGTTCAGGTAAAATTAAAATTGAGAAAAGCAAGCATGGATCAACATTTGGTGGTAATCCTTTAGCTTGTGCTGCCGGAACCGCTGCAATTGATTTTATGCTTGAAACAAAACTTTGGGAACAAGCTGAAGCAAAAGGGAAATATTTCCAAGAAAAATTATCATCTTTTAATCTTTCCAAAGTAAGAGAAATTAGAGTTGTTGGATTAATGATTGGGATTGAGCTTAAAGAAAAACCACAACAAACAATTGTTGAACTTCTTGAAAGAAAAGTTCTTTCTTTACCAGCTGGAGTAACAGTTTTAAGGTTACTTCCACCTTTAACAATAAGCTATGAAGATCTTGATAAAGCAATTGGAATTTTAGCAGAAGTACTTGCTTAATAAAATATAATTAAAAACTGTTTATATTCTTAAAATCTAATTTTGCATTCTAATTTCAATTGCTTTATTTTTCGCTCACTCAAAAATTGAAATTTTATGATTATTGATTACATCCCAATCATTTTAGTAATTATTGTTGCTGCTGCTTTTGCGGGGATTGTCGTTTTTTCATCTGTAATTTTTGGTCCAAAAAGACCAAACAAAATTAAAGTAATGCCCTACGAAAGTGGTAAAGATCCAATTGGAACAACTCATGAGCGAATTTCAATTAAATACTATTTGGTTGCAATGTTATTCATAATATTTGATATCGAAGTTATTTACGTTTACCCATGGGCTGTTCAATTTAAATCATTATTTAATGATTTTGGAATTTTTGCTTTTCTTCCCATGTTTATCTTTTTAGTTGTTCTAGAATTAGGCTTTCTTTACATATTTATGAAAGGTGGTTTGAAATGGGATTAGAAGCAAAATTAACACAAGATGGATTTATAACAACTACAATTGATGCAATTGTTGCTTGGGCTAGAAAAAGTTCAGTATGGCCAATGCCAATGGGGATTTCTTGTTGCGCTATTGAAATGATCTCTGCAGCAGATCCAAAATATGACATTGCTCGTTTTGGTTCTGAAGTTATGCGATTTACACCTCGTCAATGCGATTTAATGATTGTTGCGGGAACTGTAACATATAAAATGGCACAAATTGTTAGAAGGATTTATGATCAAATGCCTGAACCCAAATGGGTTATTGCTATGGGTGCTTGCACTTCATCTGGTGGAATGTACCGTTCTTATAATGTTGTTCAAGGTATCGATCAATTTTTACCTGTTGATGTTTACACAGCAGGTTGTCCACCAAGACCTGAAAACTTATTAAATGCCTTAATGACTATACAAGATAAAATTTCTAAAACTCGTGCAAGAGATTTTCAGGATTTAATCCCACAAAAAATTTAAATATTTAAACAATAATGGAAAAAAAAGATTTAATTGTTCAAAAGGTAAAAGAAAATTTTGCAGATTCAATTGTTGAAATTTCTGATTTTAGAGATGACTTATCATTTACTATCAAATCTGAAAAAATTTTAGATGTTGCAAGATTTTTAAAAAATGATGATGAATTACTTTTTATAATGTGTAAAGATGTAACCGCGATTGATTGGGCAACAAGAAAAAATAGATTTACCGTTGTTTATCATATTTATTCATTTAAATTAAATTTCAACTTAAGACTGAAATCAATTCTTGAATCACAACCTTACCAAATAGAATCGGTAACTTCAATTTGGCAAAGCGCAAATTGGTATGAAAGAGAAACTTATGATATGTATGGAATTGAATTTCTTAATCATCCAGACTTGAGAAGAATGTACATGCCTGAAGGCTTTGAATATCATCCATTAAGAAAAGATTTTCCTGTATTGGGAATACCAGATTCATTACCATTACCTCAAAAACCTGAATAATATGAACACTAACAAAAAAATTTACAGCGACGAAAAAATTTATAAAAAACTACTTGATGATAGTAATATCACTATTGAAGATGCTTTAGAAAATGAAATGGTTATCAATATGGGTCCTCAACATCCAGCAACTCATGGTGTGTTGAGACTCGTTTTAAGATTAGATGGAGAAACAGTCTTAAAAGTTGTTCCGGAACTTGGCTATTTACATCGTGGTTACGAGAAAATGGCTGAGGATATGAGTTTTATTGAATTCATTCCTCATACCGATAGATTAGATTATACTGCAACAATGTGTAACAATGTTGCTTACGTGCTTGCAGTTGAAAAATTAGCCGGTATTGAAGCTCCACCTCGTGCTCAATGGATAAGAATGATTATTGCCGAACTTTCTCGTATTGCCGCTCATATGATTGCTATTGGTACATTCGCAATGGATGTTGGCGCTGTTACTATGGTTATGTGGACTTTTAGAGAGAGAGAAAGAATTCAAGAAATTTTTGATAGAATTGCTGGTGCAAGATTTACAACATCCTATACAAGAATTGGTGGTGTTGCTTCTGATATTGATGATGAAGCATTAAATATGATAAAACATTTTCTTGATACTTTTGAACCTGGTTTAAAAGATATGGATGATTTGATGCTGCATAACAGAATATTTATAGATAGACTTGAAGGAATTGGAGTGTTATCTAAAGAAAATGCTATCGCTCTTGGTGTTACTGGTCCGAATTTACGTGCAAGCGGTATCGAATATGATGTCAGAAGAGCAAAACCATATTTATTTTATGATCAAGTTGATTTTAAAATTCCAACTTATGCTGAAGGTGATGCATTAGCTCGTTACTTTTTAAGAGACGATGAAGTTCGTGAAAGTGTGAAAATTTTATATCAATGTTTACAAAAAATTCCTTCTGGCGAAATCTTGGCTAATGATCCTAAAAAAGTTCTTCCACATAAAACTGAAATTTATTCTAAAATGGAAGAATTAATTCATGATTTTATGATCATTAACCATGGAATTAATCCACCAATTGGAGATATATTTTTTAGTGCTGAAAATCCAAAAGGAGAATTAGGATTTTATATTGTTAGCAATGGAACCGGTTATCCTTGGAAAATGAAAATCAGATCACCATCGTTTTGTAATTTGCAAGCTATTTCAAAATTATGTGAAGGAGCAATGATTTCCGATGTCATTGCTATAATTGGTTCATTAGATCCTGTAATGGGTGAAGCAGATAAATAAATACTGAGCAAAAATGAAATTTATATTTACAGAAGAAAATCTAAAAAAAATTGAAGCAGTAAGAAAAAAATATCCAACTTCTCTTGCTGCAGTTATGCCTGTAATTTATATAGCACAAGAACAAAATGGTTATATAAGTGAAGAAGTAATGGAAGAAATTTCTAATGTTCTTGGCATTGATAAAGTTAATGTTTTGAGTGTTGTTACATTTTATACAATGTATCACACCAAACCGATGGGAAAATATCATGTTCAAGTTTGCACAAATGTTTCATGTATGTTGCGTGGGGCGTATGACATTTTTGATTTAGTAAAAAATAAACTTGGCATTGACCACATGCAAGTAACTGATGATGGAAAATTTTCTCTTGAAGAAGTAGAATGTATGGGTGCTTGTGGTGGTGCACCAATGATCGCAATTAATGAAGATTATTTTGAAAATTTAACAAAAGAAAAAGTAAAAGAAATATTGGATTCCCTAAAGTGATGGAAAGAATTGTATTACCTCAAATCGAAAATTTAAATCAAATTGATGTTTATTTAGCTAATCA
>CAZVBT010000113.1:0-2505 GCA_964625385.1 uncultured Melioribacter sp.
GATGAAAATAAGCCAATCTTTTTATCAATTGGTTATTCAACATGTCATTGGTGTCATGTTATGGAAAAGGAATCTTTTGAGGATGAGGAAATTGCAAAAATCCTTAATCAACATTTTGTTTCTATAAAAGTTGACCGGGAAGAAAGACCTGATATTGATTCAATATACATGACGACCTGCCAAATGATGACCGGACATGGTGGTTGGCCTTTATCTCTTTTTTTAACTCCGTATAAAAAACCTTTCTTTGCTGGCACATATTTCCCAAAAGAAAATCGTCATGGAAGAATTGGATTTAAAGAATTGTTAATAAAAATTATTGATGCATGGGAAAATAATTTTCAGGAAATAATTAAAAGTGCTGAAGAAATAACTAATTCATTAGAACAATTTTTTACTAAATCACTTGAAGCCCAATTAGATGATAATATTATTGATAAAGCCTATAATCATTTTCATTCAGTATATGATAACGAAAATGGTGGTTTTGGTTCATCACCAAAATTTCCTTCCCCACATAATTTAATTTTTTTGATGACCTATTATAAGATAAAAAACAATTTATCATCTTTGAATATGGTTTTGAACACGTTGCAAAAAATGAGATTAGGTGGAATTTATGACCATATTGGTTTAGGCTTTCACAGATATTCAACTGATAAAAATTGGCTTGTACCTCATTTCGAAAAGATGTTATATGACCAGGCAATGTTGATTATTGCTTATTCTTATGCCTTTCAAATTTCAAAAAATAATTTCTTCAAAAATACTGTTTATGAAATTGTTGAATATTTAATTACTAAATTGCAAAATTCAGAAGGTGTGTTTTTTTCTGCTGAAGATGCTGACAGCGAAGGTGAAGAAGGTAAATTTTATTTATGGACTTATGATGAATTGAGAAATCTTCTTTCGGATGAAGAATTTTTACTTGCTTCAGATTTTTTCAACATTAAAAAAGTTGGTAACTATTTCGATGAATTTTTACGAACTACAACCGGGAAAAATATTTTACATCAAACCTATTTAACAGAAGATTTTTCAAAATTAAAAAATATTTTGCTTAATGAACTTGAAGATAAAATCGGTTCAATTAGAGACAAAATTTATATTCAAAGGGAAAAAAGAATTCATCCCTTTAAAGATGAAAAAGTTTTAACAGATTGGAATAGTTTATTAATATCCTCTTTTTCAATTGCAGGAAGAATTTTTAATGATAATAATTTAATTGAAAAGGCAAACCAGATAATTGATTTCACTGAAAGTAAAATGAAATCTCAAAACGGTGAATTGCTTCACAGATTTAAAGACGATAAAGCTGAAATTAAAGCTACATTAGATGATTATGCATTTTATATTTGGGGATTATTGGAATTTTATCAGGCTACGCTTGATTTCAATCTCGTTGATAAAATAATTTTTTATACTGATTTAACAATTTCCAAATTTTATGATGAAAGCAATGGTGCTTTTTTCAATGCTGAAAAAAATTCTGAAGATTTAATTGTTAAAACTAAAGATATTTACGACGGTGCTATTCCTTCGGGTAATTCTGTGATGATCTATAACTTAGTAAAACTAAATTCTATATTATTTGAAAATAAATATTCTCATATAATTGATAAAACTCTCTCCTATTTTTCAAACATGCTTGTAAAATCACCATCGGCTTCAACTTTTTTACTTAATGCCTTTTTGAATTACCTTAATCCGATTGAATTGGTAATTATCTATAAAGACAAAAATGAATTGGCACAAGTACAAAAAAGGCTTAACAATAATTATAATTCAAACATTACAATAACAGCCTTTAATGAAAATGAAATTCCAAAGAACTTTTCAAGTTACAAATTACTTAACAGTAAATTAACTTTTTATCTTTGTAAGAATTTCAATTGTGAACTACCGACAAATAGCATTACTGATATTATGAATGAATTGAATTAATGATTTTAATAAGTCGGTAAGTTTATATAATAAATTTATAGATTAACCACGAAGTCTCACAAAGGTTTTCACAAAGTACCTCAAAGAAAAATTAATTCAAATTTTTCATAAAAAAATTTGTACTTAATGCCTGAGTGGTTTAAATAAAATAATTGCTTATTTAACTAATAACATCTTTCTTGTTTGTGAAAAATCATTTGCTTCTAATTTGTAATAATAAATTCCACTTGGTAAATCTGAAGCATCAAAGTTAACCTGATAACTACCAACACTTAATTCTTTGTTTACTAACTCAGCAACATCTTTTCCTATTGAATTAAAAACTCTTAATCTTACATTGCTTTGTTTTGGAATTTCAAATTTTATTGTTGTAGTTGGATTAAATGGATTTGGATAATTTTGTTCCAAATTAAATTTGGATGGTATTCCACCAATTTCTTCAACACCAACTATTGTTTTATCTGTTGTTAGATTAGAAATTTTTGTATCAGAATATTCACCATCAGTAATAGTAACCATTACTAAAAAAGATTGTCCAGCTTGTGTAACTTTTGGAATCCA
>CAZVBT010000114.1:0-4623 GCA_964625385.1 uncultured Melioribacter sp.
ATTATTAAAAGAATCACTTATATAAAAATTACCATCGTAATATTTAATATCTGAAATAGTTTGTGAAAAGTATAATGAATCATTATTCTCAGATTTTTCCCACATTTTTTTTAAGGTAGATTTATCAATAGGAGTTGAACAATTATTTAAAAAAATATATAGAAATAAAACAAAGGGAATAAAAAAAAATTTTTTCATATCAATTTCCAAACATATAACAAGTTAATAATGAGCCACCGCATTTTATACCATCAACATAAGCTGTACAAGGTGTAAAATCGCAAGTTAAAACTGTTCCATTATTGCATGTTACTGAACATCCATCCGGGTTTTTAGCTAAGTATTTGTTTGTATTTATAGAAATGGTAAAAAACATAAGTAAAATTAAAATAGTTATACTTACAAAATTCTTTTTAATCTTCATAACTCTCTCTCCTTTTTTTAATTAGTTTGTTTTTTATGACCGGGCAAACTTTTAAAAATGAAGTAAAGGAAAAAATTTAAGTGGGTGTTTTATTTTACAGGTACTTACTCATTTTACCCTCATTAACTTGTAAAATATTTTTTAGGTTTATTTTTGGCTGTAATATATATATATTGTCAAGAGGTAAGTTTAATTTTTAATAATTTTTTATGTATCTGTTTTAATGTTTAAAACAATTCAAGTAAAAAATTTAATGCACAGGTTTAAGACAATTATAATCTTATTTTTAATTAATAATTTTTAAGACTGCTGTTAGAATTAAATATGTTTAATTCATTCTAAATCTTCTAAAATAGATTGGAGCTTCTCTAATGCTTTTTGCCAATCGTTCATCTTTTGTTTTTCACGTTCAATAACCTCTGCCGGAGCTTTGGAGACAAAGTTTTCGTTTTCTAATTTTTTCCTTACACCATTGTAGCTGTTTAGCAATCTTGCAATTTCTTTTTCAATTCTTTGACGTTCTACATTTAAATCAATCAAACCTTCAAGTGGTATAAATATATCGCAGCCTTTAACTACAGCTGAAGCACTTGCTTTTGGTTTGTCTAAATTTTCATCCACTATAAAATCATCAATCTTGACTAATAATTTTATATATTTTTCTTGTGCAACTGTTATTTGCGAGCTTTTTAAAAACACATTTATTGATTTAGAAGGTGGTATATTCATTTCACCACGTATATTTCTTATTGCAGTAACAACATCCTGCACAAATAAAATTTCCTGTTCTGCTTTTTCATCAATTTTGTTTTTGTCATATTTTGGAAAATCTGTAATCGAAATACTTTCACCTTCTTTTCTTTCATCGAGAAGCTGCCAGATTTCTTCTGTTATAAAAGGCATAAATGGATGAACTAATTTCAGCAGGTTTTCGTAAAGTGAAATTGCTCTTGTTAATACAGCAGATTTTACTTCGTCTGTTCCATGATATAATCTTGTTTTTGAAAGTTCGATAAACCAATCGCAGAAATCATTCCAAACATAACTGTAAATAATTTTTGATGCGGCATTAACTTCAAATTTATCTAATGCATCATTTACTTCTTTTATTGTTTTATTGAAACGTGAAATAATCCATTTATCCGTGAAATCAACATGTTTATTTATTAAGAATGGATCTATTTTTATATTCTGTGCATTCATTAAAAGAAATCTTCCTGCATTCCAAATTTTATTTGCAAAATTCCTTCCGATTTCAACCATTTCGTTACTAAACAAAACATCTTGTCCAAGCGGTGCAATGTAAGTCATTGTAAAGCGTAAAGCATCTGCACCATATTCATCAATTAAATCAAGAGGATCAGGAGAATTACCAAGAGATTTGCTCATCTTTCTGCCTTTTTCATCACGGACAAGTGAAGTGAAGTAAACATCTTTGAATGGAATATCATTCATAAAATGCATACCGGCAATAATCATTCTTGCAACCCAGAAGAAAATAATGTCCGGAGCCGTAACTAATAAATCAGTTGGATAGTAATATTTTTGATCGCGTTCATTTGTAAAAACATCCTGAGCCCAAAGCCAGCTCGATGCCCATGTATCGAGAACATCATCATCCTGATACCAATTTTCAATATCTTTTGGTGGTTCAACTTCGCAGTAAATTTCATTAGTTTTTTTATGGTACCAAACGGGTATTCTGTGTCCCCACCATAATTGGCGAGAAATACACCAATCCCGAATGTTTGTCATCCAATGTTCATAAGTTTTAACCCAATGCTCGGGATGAAATTTAATTTTTCCTTCTTTAACAACTTGCAAAGCTGGTTTGGCTAATTCATCCATTTTCATAAACCATTGTTCAGAGAGATATGGTTCGATAGGAACATTGCCACGCTGCGAGTAACCAACTTTATTTGTGTAATCTTCAATCTTATGGAGAAATCCAAGTTCTTTCATTCTTTCAACAACTTTTTCGCGTGCTTCGTATCGATCAAGCTCCTGAAATTCATCGGGAACGTTTCCATTTGTTGTTGCATCTTCATTGAAAATATTAATCATCTCTAAGTTATGACGGAGTGCCATTTCATAATCATTGACATCATGTGCAGGAGTAACTTTAACAGCGCCGGTTCCAAAATTTTTATCAACATATTCATCTGCAAAAAGTGGAATTTCTCTTCCTACGATTGGAAGAATAATTGTCTTCCCAATTAAATGTTTATAACGTTCATCTTCTGGATTTACAGCAACACCAGTATCACCAAACATTGTTTCAGGACGTGTTGTAGCAACAACAACAAATTCATTTGTTCCTTTTACAGGATATTTGAAATACCAAAGTTTTCCTTGTACTTCTTTGTAAAAAACTTCTTCGTCGCTGATAGCAGATTTAGAAGCAGGATCCCAGTTTACCATTCTGTAACCGCGATAGATATATCCTTCTTTATAAAGTTTAACGAAAGCTTCAATTACTTTTTTATAATAATGATCATCCATCGTAAAACGTTCACGCTGCCAATCGCAGCTAACGCCAAGTTTTCTTAATTGTTGAAAAATTATTCCGCCATATTTGTCTTTCCAGTTGTAACAATGTTTCAAAAATTCTTCACGGGAAATTTTATCTTTTGTTATGTGTTGCTCTTTCAATAATGCAACAACTTTAGATTCTGTTGCTATTGAGGCATGATCAATTCCAGGAACCCAGCAAGCGTTGAATCCCATCATTCTTTTGTAACGAATGTAAATATCTTGTAATGTGTTATTAAGTATGTGTCCGATATGTAAAATTCCTGTTATGTTAGGTGGTGGAATTACGATTGTGTAAGGAGTTTTTGATTCATCAACTTCTGAGTGATAAAGATTATGATTTTCCCAGTAACTATACCATTTACTTTCAGCTTCTTTCGGATTATATGCTTTTGGAATATCGGCTAAACTTTTCGGATGCATTTTTTACTCTAAATTATTAAATAATTGCCGCAAATATAAAAAATCTTATTCCCTAATGCTTTTAACAAATATTTAATTTTGTTATCGGTTATTCTAAATATATTTTAGTTTATATAAATGGAGTATAAAATGAAAATTAAAGGTTTATTTTTTGTTTTAGTTTTTTTGTTTAATATTCTTTATGCACAGCCTCAATTCAGAAATAAAATTAATATACCTGACATTTTAGGTTTTAAAACTTTGAAATGTGATTTTCATACACACACAATTTTTTCCGATGGAGATGTTTGGCCGACATATCGGGTTGAAGAAGCATGGCGTGATGGATTAGATGCAATGGCAATTACAGATCATTTAGAATATCAACCACATAAAGAATATGTTCCCTCTAATTTTAATGCTGCTTATGATATTGCTAAAAATTTTGCTGATGAATTAGAAATAACATTGATCAAAGGTGCCGAGATAACCCGTAAAATGCCTCCAGGGCATTTAAATGCAATTTTTATAAAAGATGGAAATGCTTTAATAAAAGATGACTGGAAAGCTGTTGTTGAAGAAGTTAAAAAACAAGGTGGATTAATATTTTGGAATCATCCATCATGGATTGCACAACAACCAGATGGAATTGCAAAATGGTATCCTGAACATAATTGGCTTTTTCAAACAGGAATTTTATTTGGATTGGAAATTTATAATGCAAATGTTTATTCAAAAGAAACACATCAGTGGTGTGTTGAAAAAGACTTAGCTCCTTTAGGAAATTCTGATGTTCATCAACCATTGAATTTTGAATGGGCAGCAGAAAAAGTTTCTCATCGTCCTATCACTCTTGTTTTTGCAACAGACTCAAAAGAAGAATCAATTAAAGATGCGCTTATAAATAGAAGAACAACGGTTTGGTATGATGACAAATTATTTGGCGATGAAAAATTTCTAAAAGCAATTTTTGATTCATCAATTTCAATTAACAAAAGAGAAATTAAAGCGGTTGGTAGAGAATGGAAAAATTTCCAGATTGCAAATAATTCTGATGTTGAATTCATTTTACAAATAGTATCGGAGATTACAAATATTCAATTTCCACAAGAAATTAAAATCTTACCAAATAAAATTATGAATATTAGCATAAGAGCATTAAAAGATGATGTAATGATCAATGAAAAGATTGAAGTAAAATATTTGGTTAAAAATATGTTAATAGCACCAGAAAAATATTTGGAAGTTAATTTACCTTTTGAAAT
>CAZVBT010000115.1:0-7372 GCA_964625385.1 uncultured Melioribacter sp.
ATTACGTGGAATGCTTGCAAAGTATGGAGTTCAATCAACGTTGCAATTAACAGATGAACAAGCTGCAAAGTGCTTAATGGAATTAGAAGACGTATATCGCAAAACATTAAGCACAAATAAAAAGGTAAACGAAATAATTGATCCAGAAAGCAAACAAATGACACAAAAACAACGTGCAATGCTTATACGATTAACACGTTACAAATACAACTGGAAAAAAGAAGCAACCTTTGCATATATACTTGAAACATGCCCGGATTTAAGAAGCATGCTAACAAACTTTGAAATAAAAAAAAGCAAGCTACATGTATTATTTAGCTTAATGAGTAAAAGAGATGCGGACATGGTGCTAAAACGTTTAATAGCAATTGAAAGAAGAAATGAAAGGAAAGTAAAATGAAACAAATAGATTTAGGAATATTGGGCAAATTAGAATTTTACGATTGCAAAAGTAACGATAACTTCAAAGACGAAAAAATAGAAAGACTTCACAAAGTGAACGTGCACGAAGCTTTAAGGAAAGCTACAGAATTATTTCCCGGATTTAATCTTTACGCAAAATTGCATCATACAATTCAACTTGAAGAAAGAGTTATAGCTAATAAAAGATTAGATGATTTTACAAAAAGAATTGCTATACAACATTGGCGCGCACTTATACTAATCATGAACCAAAAACCAAATTAATATGGATAAACTAATAGAAAAAATTTCAAAACTTGATAAAGACACATTAATAATTTTATGCTACATGCTACTGAGGGAATTCCAACACTGGAACGCTGATAAATTAATTGATGAACTCTTAAAAACTAAATAAAATGAAACAAATATTAATATCTATAATCACAATGAAAAGCGTTTCAACAGTCCAATTACGTTGGAACGATTTATACGTAGCCGAAAGTTCAAAATGGACTTTTGAGAAAGAAAGATTTCCATTTATTACTATATGCAAAGCATTAACAAAACTAATCAAACTAAAAATCAAAAAATCATTATGGAGGAAATAATGAAAATTACATTAGAAAAACAAGAAGACGTAAAAAAAATGGGTAAACAAAAACTCATTGAAATGAAAGCTCTTGCTTGCGATGAAGCACTTGAGTTGAAAAGAAAGATTAACAAGTTGCAAGAAAAACTTAAAGATAAACAAGAAGAACTAACGTTATATTTTACAGCAGATCCTAAACAATATTTTAGCGAATTAGGTACAGTAAAATTTGATAAATCTCTTTCATACTCAATACCTAACGATAAAATAAATAAAGTAAAAGAATTACTTGAAACTATAGGTGCAGATCCAACTAACTACATAACAGAAAAAATAAGTTATGGTGTTACAGCACTTACAAGAGATGAACTAAAAGAAAATACAGAATTAGGTAAACAGATAAGACCATATATAAACATAGATGAAAGAGAAACATTAACAATTAAACCATCTTAAAAATGAAAGTACGTGAAGGATATTTTAGCGAACAACTAAGGAACAGAAGTTTTAACGAAATTCTGGACGTACTTGGGGCACGTCAAAAACAAGTTTTATTAACACTTAAAGATTATGGTGAACTATCAATTGAAGAAATTGCTCATATTTTAGAAGTATATCCTCACCAAGTATGTCCACGCATAAAAGAATTACGTGAAATGGATTTAGTTGAATTTGCTGGTGAAACAACTTCCGCAATATCCAAAAAGAAAGTAAGCCTTTGGAAACTTAAAAAACTACCAGACCAATTAAGATTATTTTAAGAGGTTAAAATGAAACCTGAAACAAAAGAACGTAATAAAAAAGTACGTTTAAGATACAAAGAACTTAAACGAATGAAAGTAAAAGTAAAAGATATAATTCCAATGCTTGAAGAAGAATTCTTTCTTTCATATACACAAATAATTCACATTTTATATTCAAGAAGAATGAGGGCAAAAGAAGATGGTATTAACTACTCATATAATTAAAATATTCGATAAAGAATTAAACAGACCGCTTTATGTATATAAACGTGGCTGGACTACAGATATAAATTACGCTACACATTTCTCACTGGATAAAGCAAAAGCAAGAGCAAAAGAATTAAAAAACAAAAACGAATTACAAATAATAGAAATTAAAATTAAAGATGATAGAATTATTCAAGAAATACCGTTGCAGTTGCGGTAAAATATTTATGATAGTACGTGGCTACAGTAAAGATTCATATCTTCCTATTGAAGTAGATCCTGATTATGATCTTGACACTCAATATTTTGATAAGAATAAACACAAAAGTCATTTGTTGAATTGCGAAGAAGTAAAAAATCAATGGGAAGAAGTTAAAAAAGAAATTGCACGGCAAGAAAAAAGAACCAGTAAATTGATCCAAAAACATTATACGGATTAAAAAATGCTTACCAAAACACAAATAGCAAGAATGGAAAACGTAAGTCCGTCTTACGTATCTAAAGTTATAGCTGGTGAAATTGATGGTTACAAAGCTGAAAGAATTAAGGAACTTTTAACATTAAAAGAGGAAGATTTTCTTCCCTTTTTTGCTGATGAAATATTTTTAGAATTATGCAATGTTGCTATTATGAAAGGCAGGACAGTCGAAGTTAGAAAACGTGCTGTTATACTACATGAAATGGCAGTTAAACTAATACAAAAGAGTAAGCGATGATTTGCAAAAAGTGTGGTAACGATAAATTCGATGTAATTAACGTCTTCCGCAATAAAAGGCGTATAAATGGTAAATGGGTCATAAATGAAAATTTTGACACACGCTTATCAATTTGCCAAGAATGTGGAAGACGCATCTTTACCGAAACTACAGAAGTTTCTGAAATTATTTTCAATGAAAGCAAATTCAAAGCATACGAAAAAGATAAACAAGGTAATTTATTTTTATACGATGAAGATTAAATTGAGTTGAAAATGGATAAATCATTGACATTAAAAATCAAAAATATTATAAAAAAATACTTTACAGAAGGCAAAGCCGATAAACTAAAAAGCGAAGGAATTGAAGAGATAAAAACAATCATCAAACGTTACGGCGGTTTTTGGAAAGATTACAAGAATGAAGTAAATAATTTAATCGGGCAAATTCAAAATGAACTATTAAAAGATTTTCAGCAAGGGCATGGCACAACAATTAAAAATACTCTTAAAGCAGAATTAAATAAAATTATTGAACGCCAGCAAACAATATTCTCAAATAATGCGAAAAAAGCTCAAGCCATTATTGCAAAATCATTACAAGAAAGTTCCATCAATGGAAAAGATTGGGAGCCTATTGTAAGACGTTCCTTACAAAAATTAAATTATGAAGAAAGACACATCAATACTGAAATTGAAACAACAAAATCAGCTCTAAATAATCTAAAACGATTCAAAGATTTTGCAGCTACAGAAAGGGAAGATTTATACTTACGTTATGAAGGACCCGAACCACAACGTAATTTTTGCTCAATCCATTACAACAAAATATATAAATTAAAAGACGTTGAAGAGATGACAAATGATTTTGGGCAGCCGGCATTTACATATTGCGGTGGTTATAACTGTCGTCATCGCTGGGTTCCAGTATTCGGTAAAATGGAAGAATCTAACAAATTATTTATTCATGAAAGCTGGCAGAATAAATTAGATAATGCTTCCAAAAGAGAGAAAGAAATTTTTCTTACAGAAAAAGATACAGCTATTCAGCTTAGTAAACTTGGTTATAAAACAGAGCTTAACTATGAACTAAGAAAAATGTATGATAAGGATACAGATATAATTGTTGAAGGCAAATATACTCAGCTTAAACATCCGGAAAAATCTAAACATAGATCAATTGTAAATTCATTAAATTCGCAACAGGCGGATAATATTATTATTGTTTTACAAAAACCTCTTGAAGAAGAAACCAGATCAATTAATTATATTAATACATTTGTAAAAAAGCATCAGGAGAAAAAAGTATTTTTATTTTTTAATAATAACCTAAGGGAAATAAAATGATACTAACACAAGAAATAAAAGACGAACTAAGAAAAGCTTACTTTGAAATTGATGAAGACATCGAAATACTAACAAAAGAAAAAAGATACACAAAGAATAAAGCTCTTTCTCATATTGGTAAAATTTCATTTATGGTAGAATTTAATATAATTACTCCCGATGAAGCAATTGAAAAATTAAAAAAGATTCAAAGGATTGCTAATCTTTCTGAAACAGAAGTTGATGAAGCAATGTTTTTTGCTTAATCACTGTTCTTTTTAATAATCTCTCCTAACTTAGCAACAAAAATCTCTCTTGCCGGTTCGCTTAATTCTTCAGTTAGTTGTTTCTTTTGCATCTCAGTAATACCAAGAAATTTCCAAAGCTTTCTTGAACGACCAACACCGCTAACATTAAACCAAAACGCTTTTTTCTGTTCTTCTTCGCCAGTAAAAGAAATTATTGCTTCATTATCTGTTGCTTTAACATTCATCGAGCGAAGCATTTTACCACTTACTGTTAAATAACTTTTTGCAGCAGATGGATGAACTTTTTCTTTATAAGCTTTATAACCACCAAGAATTATCATTCCAAGTAAACCAGTTCTTTTTGAATAAACTATTTGGAATAATTTACCATTGCCATTTTTACCGCCAAGTTTTTTATAGATTGCATTATTGTAGGGTATATAATAAGGATTAGTTGAATATTGAAAGGCATTCCCTTCGTAATCAGTGCCTTTTTTTATATTCTCTTCAATATATGCTAAAACTCTTACACCAGCTATTTGAAATAATTTTTTCATATAATTAATTGTTTTTTTGCAGCAATTATTTCATCACCACTTGATGGAGGTGTAAGACCAAGCATCTTATATGCTTCGTCTTTTTTCAAATCGAGGAATTGATTAGCTATTTGCAAAGCTGAAGCATTTTTTTCAATATCCTGTTCCTGTGCAATTATAAAATTAAACTTATAAGGCACTATACCATTTCCATAGTTTAATTTAAAATCAAGCTCAAGAACTTTATTAATTAAATTTTCAATACGAATCATATCGCTGTACATAATATCGCTTGAAACTAGACGTAAAATTTGCAAAGCTGCTCTGCTTCCGCCGTAATTTGGAAGCTCGCTTGTATTTGCCTGTCCTAAAATTGCAACTGCAATTTCATTATTCAATGAATCTATAAACTCTTTAAAAGAATTTCCGCTTGCAGCAGTTATCTGGTTCAACTTAAACTCCAGCAAGTCATCTGTAATTACGTAATTATGATTGATTGCATTCTTTGCTGCATATTCTGCATTAGCTTGTGTTTCCGGTGTTGTGCCTTTATCAACTATTTGCAAAATACCTTTCAGCTTTCGCAAATAATTTGCATTTTCAAGTATCATATCAAAACGAATAATCTCAATCGGCATTATTGATCGCATCAATCCACCACGATCTAAATATGTAATTTTATCGAGCAACAAAAAAACATTCTCTTCAATTGCTTCACTTCTAATATATTTACCATTTAAATCATAAAAATGAATTTGATAATCATCAAAATCAAATTCTATATTGTCAAATCTTTTAATAATTTTTAATTGAGTGCCATAATCATTATTTACTAAATCGAGTTGATATAAAGAAGCACCAAAAAAACTTGTATAGCAATGCAATGATATTAACCTATTTATCAAATCTTTGTTACGAATAATTACTTTTTCAATGTTTTCAAATTCGCCAATTATATTCCAATCGAAACTTGATAATGCAGTTGTGCGTGTTATAAAATGTCCTGCTATTCTGCTGTTTCTACTTTTCAAAGGTTTTTTCACAAAATCAAAAAATTGTTTAATTGCTCTTTGATTTGGTTTTAAATTATCAAGCGTATTTTCAATTTTAAAATATTCATCAAGTTTTGGATATATTCTTGCCATTTTAATCTCCATTTATTTTTATTTTCCTGGCGTCTTGGCGTGAAATTGTTTCTCGCTAAGTCGCAAAGCCGCTAAGAAACACTTAATTCTTAATACGGCTTACAACTGATAAAAATCATTCATTACCTTAACAAAACTTCTATCATTAGAACGAACTAATTTTCTTTCATGCAAAAACTCGAAAGCACAAATAAGGCTATCCGGTGCATCATCCAGCGATGAGCCTTTTTCACCTGTAAATGCAAAAAGCTGATTTAAGTATCGTTCGCCATTTTCTGTTTTACTGAAATTATCCGGGAACAATAATTTATTCTGAGAATAAATCAACTGCACATTCTTTGCAATATCATTAACACGATAACGTTTATACTCAATTACCGGAAAAGGAATTTTATTAATAGTACACCAGTTACGCACAAACTGGCTCCACGTACTTTCCTGCGTAACGTTACCATCGAATGCAATTGCATAAACTTGTATTTTGTCATGCTGAGCCTGTCGAAGCATGAAAATCGTATCAAGCAAATCATTGCTGTCACTAAAACTTTTACAAACTGCATCAATCAAATAATATTTATCTTCCTTAGGTGAATAACCAAGAACAGTAATTGCAGTTGTGTTGCCTTTACCTTTTTTGCTAAGGTTAGGATCGCAATACAAAACCGCTTTAACATCTTTAGGCAATGTTTTATAAGTAATAAAATTCTCACGCAAAAAGAAAAATCCTTCCGGCTCAATCGGATTCTGCTGATAATTAGCCTGCCAATCTGCTTCACTGGATGGCTTAAGTAGTTTTTTAAGCTCACTTTCTGTTTTCACCTTAAATCTTTCTTTCCACAGTGGCTGCTTATCGAATGCTTTATAGATATATACATTCCAATTCTTTGCAAGTAAGTTCTCTTCATGCTGCAATCTTATTTGATGCACTGCACTCGATGTATTAAAATCATTTGCAAGAATTATGAACACTCCATTATCACCAAGTGAATGATAAGATTCAAAAAGTTTTTCAATTCTTAAACGAACTGCCTGAGGTGAAAAAGAAGATTCAAGTGTTTCAACATCATCTGCAATTAATAACGAAGGACGACCAAACATTCTTGTATAACCTCTTAAAGAACGACCTTCGGAAAATGATGCTATAAACCTCATACCATTCTTAGCGTTCTTTGCGACTTGGCGTGAAATTCTTTCATCAACCTGTCTGCCGTTCTTAGCGTTCTTAGCGTCTTGGCGTGAAATTCTTTTATCAAATAAAAATTGATCATCAATTTCTTTACTGTTATGGACAATAAATGCCAACGAATCAGAATTAGCTTCGCTGAACTCAACATCAAAATCGAACATCAATCTGTCGTTGGTTATACACAATTTATAAATATCTTTAAGAATTGCAGCCGACTTGTTTATAGTCTCAGAATAAACTCCTGCAATTTGTACCTTGCCGGTTAAAGTAAGCCAGAGCAAAAGTTTTTTAGC
>CAZVBT010000116.1:0-8333 GCA_964625385.1 uncultured Melioribacter sp.
ACAGTAACGGCAGCCAATACATTTGTCATAATCAATTTGAACAACTCCATCGGGTCTTTTCCAGGTTGCATTAACGGGACAAACTGCAACACAAGATGGATTATCGCATTGCATACAAGGACGTGGGAAAAATCTTAATTGAGTATTTGGATACTCTCCGATTTCTTCTTGAACTACCGGACGATAAACAACTCCAGGAGGTAATTTATTTTCAGCAATGCAAGCAACAGTACAAGCATGACAGCCAACGCATTTTCTTGTGTCAATTACCATCATCCATTTTCTCTCTTCTACAGGTTTTGCTAAAGCTTTTTTCAACTCTACTTGCATTCGTAAAAGCAGATCAGATTTTTCATTTACATCAACAGTTTTGAAATCCGGGATATCACGGATTGTTTCTTTTCCGGTTGGTGTTTCTGGAGGTGGACTTAGTCTTGCAGCAGTAACTGCAGCTACCGAAACTGCAACACCTCCGCTAACTACTCCTGCTGTTCGCAAAAAATCTTTTCGCGAAATTTCTTTTTCAAATAAACTTTTTTGTTTGGTTTCTTCAGGCATTTTATTTCTCCAATTTTGTTTAGTATGTAGCACAGACTAATAGTCCGTGCTACGATAATTTCTATAAAAATGTGTAGAAGAATGTTATTCTTGGTGTAATTGATTCATCAATGCTTCTTCCGTTTGGAATTGATTCATAAGTTTCAATTATAACATTTGGACTGATTGTAACTTTATCATCTGGTTTGTAATTCAAACTAAATATGAACCAATTTCTTGAATCACCTTTTGTATCTGAGTCAGTGTTGGGATCATAATAATCATATCTTCCTACTACAGCTAATTCTTTTGAAAAATTATATGAAGCAAATGCTGATAAACCCATTCCAGTTTTATCTTTTAATGTTCCGTTGCTTAGCATACCATTTTGGCGAGGATTCAAGAAACCTTCTGCTCCAAAAGTGTAAGCATCTTTCTCTCTATAGCCGAGGAATAATGCATAGGTAAGATCATTATTTACAACAGTTGCAGGTGGATTTGTAGTGCTTGCAGGATCATTAATATTGGGTCTTGCTTTCAGATCTGCATAAAGCGTAGCTGTGAATTGTTTTATTGGTGAATATTGGATATGAGCGTAAAATCTTTTGTACTTATCAGTTTCAGGAGAATTACCGCTTCCATTACCAATCATCAACCAATATTTGAACATACCCTGCTCATCAATTTTTCCTTTCAATGTAACAGCTAAATCTCTTGAAGAGACTATTCCTCTTAAATCCATAATGGTTTTTTCAAGGAAACGATTTCCCCAGATACCTTCAGAAACTTCAAAAGCAGGAGTTGGCTGAATTCCAAAAATTAAATCACTGCCGCTAAAAAAATTCTTCCATTGTAAATATGCATCTTTAACAAATACACCGATCTTGTTATTGCTTGTATTAGCTGCCTGGTCAGCTTCAAGACGGAATCTTGTTGCAAATGATTCTGAAATGTCATAATCGTAAGTAAAATAAATTCTGCGAAGTTGAATACCATTTAAGTCTTTTCTGCCGCTGTTCGCAACATTTGATAGCGATGAAATTCCGGTATCTCTTGCAGCATTATAAAAATAATCACCGAACATATAACCGGAAATTCTTCCTTTGTTAACAACTTCCTGTGCAAATAAAATATTTGATAAAATTAAAATGGACAGAACAAAAACAACTTTTTTCATTTTACTCTCCTTCGATATAATTAATTTGTTATTTCTTCAATGGATTTAATTTCTTTTTTGAAATCGTGAATACCTTTACCTATCCCTTTGGCTATTTCGGGAATTCTTTTAGCACCGAATAATAAAGTTATTACAGCGACTATTATTAGTATTTCAGTAAATCCTAAACTCGCGAACATTTTTTACTCCTTAAAATTGTTGACAATATTATGCAATCTTAATGCCGGGGTTAAAATTAAATTTTCTCCAATCAATTAAGGATTTTTTAGAATCTAATTTGATAGATAAGCCGAAAATCCGACGAGATAGACGAGGTTTCGTCTTTTAATAATTACTTAACATTTAGTTAATCATATGTTAATAATGAAAATGTATGTTTGACTAAAAATAAGGTGAAAATATGAAAAACTTAGTTTTGACTTTGCTCGCAATTATATCTTTAATTTCATTCAGTTCATTTGCATCCAATGGACAGAAGAACAACTTCTCGATTATTGAAGTTATAACACCTTCCCAGGAAATTTACGACAGTGGAATATACAGAACATTATATAAGTCATTTTATATTGTTAATAAGGATAATCAGAAGGTTGTTAGCAGCGGAGATGTATTTGACACAGCAGCTAAAGTTAAACTAACTGAAGGTTCTTATACGGTTTTTTATCAGGATTTAAATGGTAATATTCATCAAAAAACTGTAAAGATTGAGAACAATGCTTATCTTCAATTAGTATTGAACTGAGTTTAGTTTAATTTTAAGTATTTACAAATAAAATTAAATTTTTCTTTTAATTCATACCATACTTTTCAATTTTACTTTTCAAAGTTGAAGGCGGCAAACCCAGGAGTTCAGCCGCTTTCGCTTTGTTGTTCCCTGTTTTAATCAATGCATTCTGAATTAATTGTTTTTCAACTTCCTCTATGATTTCTGTCAGTGATTTGTTCTCAGCTTTCAGAATATTTTCGATGCTTGGCTTCGTTAAGATAATTTCCTGCGGTAGTCTGTCTGTTGTAATTTTAGAATCAAAGCAAAGAATAGATAATCTTTCAGCAAGATTTTTTAATTCTCTTACATTACCCGACCAGCGATAGTTTTTAAGAATGTCATAAACATTATTTTCTACTTCAAATTGTTTTTGATTTGAAAATCTATTTAAGAAATAATTAAACAATGGAATTATATCTTCTTTTCTTTCACGCAACGGTTTTAAATGAATCGGAAGTACATTTAATCTGTAGTATAAATCTTCCCTGAATTTTCCTTCCTGAACTAATTTGGATAAATCAGCTTTTGTGGAAGCAATAATTCGGACATCTATCTTTATTGGCTCACTGCTTCCAACTCTTTCAATTTCCTGTTCCTGTATTACTCTAAGCAATTTAATTTGAACATCAAGCGGAATATCATCAATATCATCAAGATAAATAGTGCCTTGATCAGCTTTTTCAAATCTGCCGATTCTGAGTTTTTCAGCTCCGGTAAAAGCTCCCCTTTCGTGGCCGAATAATTCACTTTCAACTACTTCTTTTGATAGAATTCCACAACTGACTTTTACCAGCGGTTTATCTCTTCTGGGAGAATTGTAATGAATTAAATTTGCGATTAATTCTTTACCCGTTCCTGTTTCTCCTGTTATAAGAACTGTAGAATTTGTTTGTGAAATAATTTTTAATGTTTCTTTTAATTCGTTTACAAAACTGCTATTGCCAATAAATGCATCAAAGTTAAACTGATCCTGAAAATAATTTTGAAAATCTAAATTTTTTGATTGAAGAGCTTTTACTTCTTTGATGCGGTTTATTATGAGAAGTAATTCTTCCTTATCAAAAGGTTTGGTGATGTAATCATAAGCACCTTTTTTCATTGCTTCAACAGCTGTTTCAACACTTCCAAATGCAGTCATCATTATCACAAAAGTATTGGGATTTATTGATTTTATCTTAGAAAGCAAATCAAGTCCATTCATTTCAGGAAGACGAATATCAGAAATTACTATATCACAATTTTTTTTCTTAAAGTGTTCAAGGGCTTTTAGAGGATTTTCAAAATCATTCACAATATATCCTGCATCGAGCAGGTCATCTTTTAACGACACTCTTAAAATTTCTTCATCTTCTACAATACAGATATTTAATTTTTTCATAATTATACCTTTAATAAACTTTCTCTTCGTGTTCCTTCGTGAAAACCTTCGAGATACTTTGTGGTTAATTTTTTTCACCACAAAGGTGCACTAAGCACATCACAAAGGCACACAAAGTTATTTCTTTGTGCTGCTTTAAAAATTCCTATAGGAATACTTCGTAGTAAATATGTCTACTACGAAGTATAAACTTAAAACACAATTTAATTTTGGATTATAAATTAAATCTTTTCTTCAACTTCTTTAATTGATTTTTCAATAATAGAAACAGCCTCTAAAATTTGATTTTCATTTATAATAAGTGGAGGAGCAAATCGAATAATATGTTGATGTGTTGGTTTTGCCAATAATCCATTTTCTTTCATTTGCAAACAAACATCCCAGGCTTCTTTACCGTTTTTAGGCTTAATTACAATTGCATTTAACAAACCTTTACCTCTTACCAATTCAATCATATCAGATTTAATTTTTCTTACTTCCTGCCTAAAAATGTTTCCCATCTTTTCAGCATTATCAGCTAAATTTTCTTCTTTCAAAACTTCGAGAGCAGCAACAGCAACTTTAGAAGCTAATGGATTGCCGCCAAAAGTAGAACCATGTTCACCAGGTTTAATAACTAACATTATTTCATTATCAGCAAGCACTGCAGAAATTGGCATTGTACCGCCGGAAAGTGCTTTACCTAAAATTAAAATATCGGGCTTAATTTCTTCATGGTCGCACGCCAAAAGTTTACCTGTTCTGCATAAACCTGTTTGAACTTCATCGGCTATAAATAAAACATTTTTTTCTTTACACATTTCATAAGCTTTTCTCAAATAGCCATCATCAGGAACAACAACACCAGCTTCACCTTGAATTGGTTCAACTAAAAATCCTGCAACATTTGGATCTTCTAAAGCTTTTGATAATTCATTTAAATCATTATAAGGAATTTTAATAAATCCAGGTGTGTAAGGTCCAAATCCTTTGTAAGAATCGGGATCGTTTGACATTGAAATAACAGTTATTGTTCTTCCATGAAAATTTCCAAGGCAAACAATTATTTTGGCTTCATTTTCTGGAATTCCTTTTTTGTCGTAAGCCCATCTTCTGCATAATTTTAAAGCAGTTTCATCGGCTTCAGCACCAGAATTCATTGGTAATACTTTATCGTACCCAAAATATTCTGTTATATATTTTTCATAAGGTCCAAGACAATTATTATAAAAAGCACGTGAAGTCAATGTCAAAGTTTTGGCTTGTTCAACTAAAGTGTTTATAATTTTAGGATGACAATGCCCTTGATTAACAGCAGAATAAGCAGAAAGGAAATCAAAATATTTTTTCCCTTCAACATCCCAAAGAAAAACACCTTCACCTTTCGCCAAAACGACTGGAAGTGGATGATAATTATTTGCACCATATTTTTCTTCTAAAGCAATAAAATAATGAGAGTTCATAAAGCTCCTATTTTATTAAAAGGTTAATCTTCTTCATTCATTTTCATTAAATTGAATTTTTTTCTTTCATTTGGATCAAGATACAGTTTTCTTAGACGAATAGATTTAGGAGTTACTTCAACCATTTCATCATCTTGAATATACTCAAGTGCTTCTTCTAAAGTAAATTTAATAGCTGGAACAATTTTAATAGCTTTATCACTTCCGCTTGCGCGCATATTTGTTAATTTTTTACCACGTTGAATATTTACTTCAATATCATTTTCTTTATTGTGTTCACCAATAATTTGACCACGATAAACAACTTCTCCCGGATCAATAAAAAACCTTCCTCTATCTTGAAGTGAATCAATTGCATAAGCAGTAGCTGGTCCTTCATCCATAGAAATCATAACGCCATTACTTTTTTTGCCAATAGGTCCTTTGAAATATTCATATTGAAAAAAACGATGATGCATTACTGCTTCTCCAGAAGTTGCCGTTAAAATTTTTGTTCTTAATCCCATTATTCCCCTTGATGGAATATGAAATTCAAGGGTATTAAGATTACCTTTATTTTCCATTTTAATTAGAATACCACGTCGCTGACCAATAAGTTCTATTACCTTACCAGCATATTCTGAAGGAACATTAACGATAAGTATTTCAATAGGCTCAGCTTTTTTACCATTAATTTCTTTGTAAATTACTTTTGGTTCTCTTATTTGTAATTCAAATCCTTCTCTTCTCATATTTTCAATTAAAATTGAGAGATGAAGAATACCACGTCCTGAGACTTTGAATGAATCAGGAGTATTCATTTCCTGAACGCGCAAGGCAACATTATGTTCAAGCTCTTTCATTAATCTATCTCTTAATTGACGAGATGTAACAAACTTTCCTTCTTTACCATAAAATGGAGAATTATTTACAGTGAATGTCATACTAATAGTTGGTTCATCAATTGAGATAATTGGAAGTGGTTCAGGATTAGTTGCATCTGCAATTGTGTCTCCAATATCAATATCTTCTATTCCAACAACAGCACAAATATCACCAGCCTGAACTTCATCAACTTCTTCACGATTTAATCCGTTGAAAATAAAAAGCTGTTTGATTGATGCTTGTTTTATAGATCCATCTCTTTTAATTATAGAAACCGGAGTAGTTTTATTTAGTGTTCCTCGGAAGACTCTACCAATACCAATTCTGCCTACGTAATCATTATAATCAAGAGAAGTAATTTGAAATTGAGCAGTTCCTTCTTCAACTTTTGGCGGAGGAATTCTTTTAATAATTTTTTCGAGAAGTGGAGTTAAATCTGTTCTCGGATCATCTAATTTTTTAATTGCCCAACCGTCTCTTCCACTTGCATATACAAAAGGAAAATCAAGTTGATTTTCATCAGCACCTAATTCGATAAATAAATCATAAACTTCATCAAGAACTTCAAGTGGACGATTATCTGGTCTGTCTATTTTATTGATGACAACAATTGGTTTTAGATGAAGAGATAAAGCTTTTTCAAGAACAAATCTTGTTTGAGGCATTGGTCCTTCAAAAGAATCAACAAGAAGTAAAACACCATCAGCCATTTTTAATACTCGCTCAACTTCTCCGCCAAAATCTGAATGCCCGGGAGTATCAATCAAATTAATTTTATAGTGTTTATATGGAATGCTAATATTTTTTGCAAGAATTGTAATTCCTCTCTCCCGTTCAAGATCGTTTGAATCTAAAAATCTTTCACGAACAACCTGATTATTTCTAAAAACCTGACATTGTTTTAGTATTTGATCAACAAGTGTAGTTTTGCCATGATCAACATGAGCAATTATGGCAATATTTCTTATTTCTTTCATTAATTTCCTTTTTAATTTCATTGGCAAATTTACGAAACGTTTTCGACATTAAAGAAAAAGTCACGCTTCCCTTTCAAAACGTGACTTTTATGGAGCTCACTATGCAGCGAATTATTAATATTTTATAAAAATTAACTGATTGATTTGACGAAATGAAATGGTAAAATGTTTCTGTTTAGAAGCAATTATCTTAATCCAGAATACAATCCTTTTGACTTTGTAACTTTAATATCTTTTAATTCAGAGGCTTTCATTCTTAATTCAAAATAAAAACCTCTATAAGTTCCAATTGGATTCCAGGTAAAGTTCATTTCCCAACAATGTAAGTCTCGGTAAATTGTAATTTGTGGAGTTGATATTTGATGTGAATTAAAATCATAATTTCCCCGGAAAGTTAATTTCCAGTTTTTAGTAATATTTGCACTAAAATCCAAACTAATGTTTGAATAAATATTTTTTTCTGTTGGAGAAAATTTAGAAAGATTGTAATTGTAGTTAATACTCAAATTCCACGGAATTGACATATCGGGAGTATCTGAATTATCATACAAAGCAATAAAATCTTTTTTATTAAATTCATTATTGTTTTGAGTTTCTGCTTTTTCATTTTGGTTAGTACTTGAGGATTTAAATTTTTCACCACTTAAACTTGTAGAAATTGAAAAATTAAAACTGTTTAACCTGAAAAGACCAGAGCCTTTAGATGCCAAAAACTTATTTATTGATTTTTGAAGTTTTGTATCATAATCATAAAACGTGTATGATGAGTTTCCATAAAAGTTTAACCATTCACCTATTTGTGTTCTGTAAGTCAAATTGAGGTTTTGCAATTTCAAACTATCGGCTGCAAAATTATATCCAGTTGAAATATCAAAATTCAGCAATTGAATTTTTTTTTGCTCCTTTAAAGTATCACCGGGAATTTTATTTAATTTTAATTCAAAAATATTTCCAACCGAAAAATTAATTGATTGATATTTGCCGCTGCTTGCTCCACCATAAATTTGACCTTCAAATTTATCATACTTCACAGGTTTTCCATTTTGGTCATAATAAGTATCATAATAACCCCAATTATTTGTAGAAAAATCTGGTGTATAGTTAAAAGAAATATTTGGCATCATAGTATGACGAAAAGATTCAACACCTGCAAAATTTGGATTGAAGATTCCATAAATTTTTGTATTTGCAG
>CAZVBT010000117.1:0-26970 GCA_964625385.1 uncultured Melioribacter sp.
CGTTAGAGCCAATGCAAAGAAAAAAGACGCGCAGACAATTTTTAGACAACGACATATTCTGACGTATGACAGAAGAAATTTTGAATTTTAAAAAGGGGAAGCCGAAAACCTGAAAGAGTAGGCGTAAAATATTAAACAAGAATAATTATGGCAATTTCAGATGTTCAATTAAAAAACAAATACTATCAGGTATTTGACAGTAGTGGGAAAAAAATCAAAGAGATTCATGAAACAAACGTTGGTGAATTATGTGGCTTTTCTTCATATTTCATGGTTTTTAAGAAAAACAAGTATTACGCGACCTATGATGAGAACTTTAAAAAAATTAAAGAAATCCATGAAACCAACGTTGGTGAGTTTAGAGTTGCTTCTGGTTCAACAGTAACATTTTGTAAAAATAAGTATACTGCTACTTACGATAAGTTTTTCAAAAAGATTAGTGAAAGATATACAGGTTGAACTTTTAAACACACTATCACAAAGCTTTAACGTCAGCAATAGATTTGTGATCATATTGTTCTTAAAATTTTTAAATAAAAACATATGGAAGCATCAACAACAATTAATAAAATGTTAGCAGGGAACAGAATTTTTGTTCCTACTTATCAAAGAGCATATTCTTGGGACACAGAATTTGATAAAAGCAAAACGCCTAAACAGGTTAATGTTTTTTTATCAGACTTGGAGGACTACAACAAGAGTTCAACAAAATCATTTTACTACTTCGGACACTTTCTGTTTGAAGAAAAGCCCGACAAAAAATTTGGTGTAATAGACGGACAGCAAAGACTTACAACAATTGTAATTTTTCTTTCTGCTCTATTCAAACGACTAAGTTCGATTAGAAAACTCACAGAAACCGAACAGGAAATTTTTGAAGATATTATTAAACGAAATTCAACCTATCGTTTTGAAACAGTTGATTATGACAAACAACTTTTCAAAGATTATGTAATTGACCAAACCAAAAAAGACAAGAACGGACTTGAAACAGCATCAGCAAAAAGAATTGTGAATGCATTTGACTTCTTTGTTTCGCAATTAGAAAACAAGGACGAGCCTTATTTACTTAAAATGTTGAACACAGTGCAAAACGCAACTTGCACAACACATCCGGTAAAAGACGAATCGGAAGCTATTCAGATGTTTATTTTCCAAAACAACAGAGGTAAGAAACCTTCAAACTTGGAAATCATAAAAGCACAATTCATGTTTAACGTTCATCTTTATGGTGGTGAAGAAAAAGACAGTTTGATTGAAGAAATAAAAAATCGCTTTGAAAAAATCTACAAATCAATTTCATCAATAGAATACTATATCAACGAAGATGATGTTTTGGTTTACACTTTGAGAGTTCATTTCAATTCACTTTGGGAAACAAATGCAATTGAAAAAATAAACAAACTGCTTTCAGACGGAAATCCAATTCCATTTATAAAGTCATTCACACATTCTTTAGCAATCAGTTTTGAGCATTTAACAACATTCTTCGGCAAAGACGAAAGAGAGCAATTAGAAGTTCATTCACTAATAACATTAGGTGGAATTGGAATCGCAATTCCTTTTGTAATCAAGGCTTACAAATTCGATTTGCCGACAGATACGATAAATCAACTTTGCAGTAAACTCGAATCAATTGTTTTACGACATCGCTTAATTGGAACAAGAGCAGAATTAACATCAAGAATTAATGATGTATATCAAAAATTTACAACAGAACAACCTGACATTAAACCGATAGTTGACAGAATTGAATGGATGAAAAATGTTTCAAATGATTCTTGGTGGTGGTCATATTGGAATAGAAGTGAGTTTGAAAAATCAATTCAAGGCGGAATGCACCATTCAATAGCAAAATTCTTGCTTTGGAAGTATGAAAATTATCTTGAAAATCAAGGAAAAAATGGATATTCATTGACTCGTTTTGACAAAATTGTTAGCCCTGAATTAGAACACATTGCACCACAAACACCGACAGACGGAGAACCAATTGCAGCAGGTTATTGTGAATATGATGAAGAGTTTAGAAACCAATATATTGACTGTTTAGGAAATTATTTACTTCTATCTAAATCACACAATTGTTCGGTTGGAAACAAACCATTTAGCGAGAAAAGAAATTCGTATAACCATCTTGAACAACAAAGAGAAATTCAAAAAATGACAGCGGAATCGGAAATTTGGGACAAAGAAAAAATCAGTCTGCGTAAAGACAAAATTGTGAAATTTATACTTGAAAACTTCTAAGAAAATAATGCACATGGCTCTAACAAAGGCTATATGCAATAAGGTTTTCAGTGATAATTCAAGCATTCTGCCCCGCTCAAACTTCGGTGCGTGTGGACAGGAAAGTAGCCCGCAATCCCTTACTGCATATAGCCTCAACCGATATACGACCCATCTGGATTTGTTCCAAAAGCTTATTGCTGGGATGGAAAAAATTTAATTGATTTACCATTTAATGGTACTGGCGATACATTTGTTACAAGACTTGGGGATGAAATATTTGTCTCTGCAGGTTCAAAGATTTACAAATATTCCAACAAAAGACTTTCACTTTGGAAAGATAACACTAATACCTCCATAGGAGGAAGGTTATGGTGCGGAAGAAGTAGAAACGATTTTTTTATTAAAGATGCAAACGGAATAAGTCACTATAACGGAACGGATTTTAGTTTATTATTCAAAACGAATTTGGGTATGTGGCAAGGCATAGTTTTTGAGAAAGATGTTTTTTTCATTGGTTATGACCATAACACAGGAAAAAATTATGTAATACACGGACAACTAAAGTAGGAGGAACGAGTAATTAAAAATGAGAGGGTGATTGCGGCACCCTCTCTAAAATGCAAATAAAAAATTTAAGGCTGCTCACCTATATCATTGCTTTGCATTGGCATTTTTATTTGCACCGCAAATTTAATTAAATTGTTTTAAAACTAAAAATTAGGACGATTATTATGAAAAAAACATATTTATTAATTCTATATTTATTATTTGTAATAAACAATAATTTCCAAGCACAAAGTTATAGTGTATGGTTTACAACACCTACAAATGGTTCAACGGTCGCTAATTTTTATAGTCCGGAACTAATATCTGTGGATGTAGGTTTTAATGCTACGTGAACAGAGCATCCATATCATGTTAAATGGAAATTTATTCTCAGAACAAATGTTGGAGATTTTATTACACATACACCATATCAATTTTCAGCTGTCAAAACACCCAGTGGAAATTTGACATGGACACTTGAAATGTGGGAAGTTCTTATAGTAGGAGAATATAAAAGAGCAGAGACTTCGGTTAATTTTAACGCAAAATATATTGTTAAGGCAGAAAATAATTTTAAAAGTGGAATAATAAATCTTGATGGTTCACTAGTATCAAGTGGTTCTCATGTTTTAAAACTTGTAGGTGAGAACATTTCGGTGGGAGCTATTAATCAAAATGACGGTGCAGGATATGATAGAATTTGGAATTCAAGCGGAATAAATGATAGCTATTGGCAAAGAAACGGTGCTCAATTACCAGGTGCCACAACACGAAATTATTCATATACAGTTGCAAGCAACGATAATGGAGCAACTTTAATAGCGGATCTTAAAAAAATCTGTTACCCCACATTTCAAAATAGTTTTACTAATATTGGTAATGGTGGCGTAATTAATGTAAATGGCAATTCTCTTTATTCACCAACTAATTCTACTTCCGTTGTTGAAGCTAATCCTATTTCTGTTTCTGTTCAAAGTCATACTTTTAATGGTATTGATTATTCTTTCTCTCATTGGAATGATGGGAATACTAATTCTTATAGAACTTTTTATCCTTCTTATAATTACACTTACACTGCTTATTTTATTGGTAAACCCTCTAATGTTGGTAAAGATGTTCAAATCAGCACCGTTGTTAATTCACCTATTGTAATTTATTGGACTGATAATGTTAATCCAAATGTTGTTTATAAGATTTACAGAAAAGTTTTCAAAAATGGAATTTGGAGTAATGAAACTTTAATTGGTGAAGTTGGTAGAGGTGTTCAACATTTTGAAGATCCTGATTATTTATTAGCTAATTTCAAGCAATATGATTTATTAAATTATGATGTCCGCCAATTTTATACTATTGAAAATACTTACTCTGATCCTCAATGGGTTTCTGTTTATGGTCAAATTTACAAAATCGAAGATGATAAAAACTTTGTTCCTCTTGATAAAGAATTACCAGATAAATTTAATGTTTCAAATTATCCAAACCCATTCAATCCAAGTACGATAATAAAATACTCATTACCAGAGAGTGGATATTTAACACTCAAAGTTTATGATATACTCGGGAAAGAAGTTGCAACTTTAGTAAACGAGTACCAAAAACCGGGAACATATACAACTGAGTTCAGAGCTCAGAGTTCAGAGTTATCCAGCGGTATATATGTTTACACAATAAATTACAATGGACAAACACTTACGAGGAAAATGTTATTAACAAAATAATGGTTAATGCAGAATTTAGAATTTTTAGTTAGTTGACAAGTATATAATAAGAAAGTAATACACGGCAGGTAGTTTCTAAATTATACATTTTACATTTTACACCTTTCTGCCGACAGGGAAATTATAAATTAACATATACTTTGCAGAGAGGAAGCAAATCTGTGTTATCTGTGTTTAGCTTTTTTACCACAGATTTCACAGATTAACACAAACAGATTTAAAATAAAAAAAAGCGGTGTTGTTGAACCGCTTTAATAACTAATTAATTGTGAGACTATTTATCTACACATAAAAAAAGGAGGAAAAATGAAATGATTATTCAATAGTATTGATTTTGCTTATATCATCAAGTTTTACAAACTTTTCTTGAAATTTATAAGAACCTTTTGCTGATTTTACAGTTTTGATAACTTTAACATTAACATTTGTCGATTTTACCTTTTTAGCTTTATCGCCGAAGGTTTGTTGTTTAGCCATTTATTACCTCTTTAATTTTATGTCGCAAATTTATAAAAAAATGATATACTGACAAAAACCAACTAAATTAAATCTGCAAAAACAGCATTTGTTGCTTTTGCTAAATCATTTGGAGAAATAAATAATTGCATTCCACGAATTCCTGCGCTGCAATAAATATTTTCATTTAATAATGCTGTTTCATCAATATAAGTTGGATATTCTTTTTTCATACCAATAGGTGAACAACCACCACGAATATAGCCAGTCAATGACTGCAGCTCTTTCACTTTTATTAATTCAATACTTTTACTTCCACATGCTTTTGCTGCTTTTTTATAATTTAGTTCAAAATTACCGGGAATTACAAAAACAAATATTTCATTTTTTTCATTTCTTGCAACTAATGTTTTAAATACAATTTCGGGTTCAGCATTAATTTTTCTTGCGACAGAAATTGCATCAATTTCTTCATCGTTAGATTCATACTCAATTGTTTGATGTGGAATTTTTAATGATTCTAAAATTCTGACTGCATTTGTTTTCATTTCTTAATTTCCGGCAACCCATTTTTTGATTGTTTGCTTTTTCATTAAATCCAATTTTGCAGAAGGATGAAGTAAAGTATAATTACTTATTGGCATTTTATCTTCTTCAATTTCTTCCCAAATCTCCTCTTTAAGTTTTCTTTGTTTGGCTGGCAATAATTTTTCCCAATCAGAAAAATTAAGATGTTCTCTTCCTTCAACTACATCTTTACTAATTAACCAGCTTACAGGTGCAACTTTACTATACCAAGACCATTTTGTTTCATTTGAATGACAATCGTAGCATGAATTTTGTAAAATTGTTTTTACTTCCATTGGTGCATTTATATCTGCAGTAACAGGCGGATTAGTTTTTTCAACTTCTATAAATTGTATTCCAATTATTACTAAGAGAATAATTATAAAAATGATGGTGGATAGTCTCATAATTCCTCCTTTATGTTAATTTAAAGTATCAATAATTTGTTTGAAGAAATTTATTAAAAATTCCAAAGCAAATTCAGGATTATCAAAATTTTTATTTATCTCAAGTTTAAGTATATCATTTTGTTGAATGAATTTAACATCTTTTGAATAATGATTGTTTATAAAATCCAAGAGTAATAAAAATTTATTTTTGTAAAAATTTTCTTTATCAGATTTCGGTAAGATTAATATTGATTTATTCTTTTGAATTATAATTCTTTCAAACAAAGCTAAAGATGCATAATATCTAAGTTGAGCAGCTTTAATTAATCTTTCAACAATAACAGGCAGTTTACCGAATTTATCTTTCATCTCGTCAATTATATCATCAAGTTCTTCAATTTTAAGCAACGTAAATAATGAAGTGTAATAACTTAATCTGTCAGCTTGATCGGGCATGAAATTTTGAGGTATCCCAATTTCGAAATAAGTATCGAGTGTCGGCTCACTTCTTTCGATTGTTTTTGGAAGGTCTTTAAATATTTCACTGAACTCACTTTGGCGTAATTCTTCAACTGCTTCATCAACCATCTTTAAATAAAGATCAAAACCAACTGAATCAATGTAGCCGCTTTGTTCGGTTCCTAAAAGATTACCCGCACCACGTATTTCTAAATCTCTCATAGCAAGATTAAAACCCTCACCTAAATCGGAATATTCTTCAATGGCTTGCAGTCGTTTAATTGCTTTTTTGCTAATTGCATTTAAGGAAGGAACTAAAAAGTATGCATAAGCTTGGCGATCAGATCTGCCAACACGACCACGTAATTGATGAAGCTCTGCTAAACCAAATCTATCTGCACGATTTACAATTATTGTATTTGCATTTGGAATATCCAAACCACTTTCAATAATTTTTGTTGAAACAAGTACTTGAAATTCTTTATTCAAAAATTTGTATATCACATCTTCAAGAGCAGAAGGTTTCATTTGTCCGTGAGCTATTCCAATTTTTATTTCGGGAACAAACTTTTGGATATATTGCGCAATTTTTTCAATTGATTGAACACGATCGTGTACAAAATATACTTGTCCTTTTCTTTGAACTTCAAATAAAATCCATTGACGAACTTTGTGAATATCAAATGTTTCAACTTTTGTATAAATAGGTTGGCGGTTTGGAGGTGGCGTTGCCATTATTGATAAATCTCTTGCACCTAATAATGATAAATTTAATGTGCGTGGGATTGGTGTTGCTGTTAATGTTAAAGTATCAACATTTTCTTTTAGTGAGCGAAGTCTTTCTTTTGCCATTACACCAAATCTTTGTTCTTCATCTATTATTAATAAACCTAAATCTTTGAATTGAATATCTTTTGATAATAAACGATGTGTTCCAATTACAATATCAATTTTGCCATCGGATAAATTTTTAAGAATTTCTTTTTGCTTTTTTGTTGATTGAAATCTTGATAATGCTTCAATTTTAACAGGAAATTGTGAAAGACGATCGCGAAAAGTGTTGAAGTGTTGTTCTGTTAAAATTGTTGTTGGCGAAAGCAAAGCAACTTGTTTTCCATCATTTACCGCTTTAAATGCCGCACGTACAGCAATTTCTGTTTTTCCAAAACCAACATCACCACAAACTAATCTATCCATTGGATTTGGATTTTCCATGTCGCGTTTAACTTCTTCTGTAATTTTTAATTGATCGGGTGTATCTTCATACATAAAAGATGCTTCTAATTCTTTTTGCCATATTGAATCCTGACTAAAAGAAAAACCATGTGATGCTTTTCTTTTTGCATATAAAGTAATTAGTTCTCGTGCAGCTTCAACAATTTTTGCTTTTACTTTTTTCTTTGTTGTTTTCCATTCGTTGCTACCAAGAACACTTAATTTAGGTTGAACATTTTCTTGAGTTGAGTATTTTTTTACGAGTGATAAATAATTCAAATTAACATAAACAACTCCACCTTCTGCATAAAGAATTTTTATTGATTCTTGTTCAACTTCTCCAATTTTTATTTTTTCTAAACCTGCATATTGACCAATTCCAAAATTTTCATGAACTACATAATCCCCTCGTTTTAAGGAGGATAATTCTTTTACCCGTGTTTTTTTTAATTTTTCTTTAGTGCTTAGTTTTGTTCGGTATGGTTTATTAAAAATTTGATAATCTGTAAGCAACAAAATTTTACTGCTTTTATGAACAAATCCCTTTTTTATTGCAAGTGTTTCAAGTTTGATTTTACCCGATAAAAATATTTCTTCAAGTTGTGGATTTAATTCAGTTAGGAGTTCGATTAATCTATTTTTTTGTAATTCATTTTCAACAGCTATAAAAGTTTTATATTCTTTTTTATAATAATCTGTTAAAACTTCTGATAGTACAGTATAGTTTGAATTTATAACTGGTGGTTCAGAAAATCCTAAATTAAAAACGTTATCATCTATAAAAATATTTTCAAAAATCCATCGGGCATTTTTTGAAAATATATTTTCAATAGATAATACATTGCCATTATGTACAGTTTGAACTTCTTTAATTGGCAAAAATGTATTATCAAAAATTTCGTTTTTTAGTTCATCATCTAAATCAATTAAATCTTGTTCTCTTTTTATAAATTCTTCCTTAAGTTCTTTTTTAAATTCAAATTTACCCTTTAATTCATGTTGGTTAATAATAAAAAGAGGATTGTCTAAATAATTAAAAATATCATCTGTACTTTCAATTTCATTAATTGATGAGGCGAGAGTTACGCAATTAATTTTATTAGAAGAACGCTGTGTCTCTGGATCGAAATGCCTGATTGACTCTAAAAAATCGCCATCAAATTCCAAACGGCAAGGATGTTTTTCGCTGTATGACCAAAAATCAATAATAGAACCACGAACAGAAAATTCACCAGCTTGTTCTACATAACTTTCTTTATTGTAATTAATGGAAATTAAGTATTCAATCAAATCGTCAAAGCCAAGATTCCCCCCAACTTCAATTTTAGTTGTTGTTTCATTTATTTTATTTGATGATGGCAATTTTACGGAAAGTAAATCGTAAGTAGAAAGTAGAATAAAATTTTTTCTTTGTGAAATATCGATTAGTTTTTCTTGAATTGCATCGGGGATTAACTCATCAATTACAATTAAATTACTTTCTAATCCTAAAATTGAAAGTTCAACTTTGTTTTCATTTAACAACTGAATGTTTGAGAACAATAGTACAATTTGCTTTTCTATTGAACTAATTTTTTTTACGAATAAATTTCGCGAAGCACCTACAAAATGAGTAGTTTCAATTTTCTCGTTTTGAGCTAATACTAATTTGTAAAGTGAAGATATAGAATCTAAATTATTAAAAAATGTTTCTAAGCTTAACTCCATTCTGCTCTCATTAAATATAAAAATTCCATTTCGCTATAATGCGAAAGGAAACATTACAAAATTAAACATAAATTAATTTACAAAAGTTGAATATCTTAAAACTTTTAACTTAATTTAAGATACATACATCAAAAATTTTTTGAGTAAATATGAAACTTCAAAAAGTTGAAATTAAAAACGAGTTAAAACCTGAAGAATTGAAATGGTTTTGTAATCCAAATACACTCGATTTTGAAACGACAAGCGATGTTAAACCAATTGAAGGAATTGTTGGACAAGAAAGAGCTTTGAAGGCATTAAAAATTGGGGTTGATCTAAAAAGTCCCGGTTATAATATTTTCATAACTGGATTATCTGGAACAGGTAAATTCACGACAATAAAAAAAATGTTGGAAAGTATAGCTGAAAGTAAGTCTAAATTATATGACTATGCATATGTAAATAATTTCCAAGATGAAGATAGGCCAACATTGCTTAAATTTGCTGCTGGACAAGCAATAAAATTCAAAAAAATACTTGCAAACACAATAAAATTTTTACAGGAAAAAATTCCTGTCGCACTTACTACTGAACCATTCGTCAGTAAAAGAAAACAATTAATTGCCGAATACAATAAAACACAACAAAAATTAATTAATGACTTCGAAGAAAAATTAAAAAAAGATAATTTTAGTTTAGGGCAAGTTAAAGTTGGTGAAATGCTGCGTCCCGAAATTTTATTTGTTTATGAGAATGAAAAATATTTTATTCATCAACTTTCAGAATTATATCAAGCAAATAAGATCTCCAAAGAATTAGTTGATCAAACAGTTATTAAATATACATCTTACGAAGAAGAACTTCATCAAATATTCAAAGAAAATTTAAAACTAACACAGGAATTTCAAGAAAAAATAAATGACCTTGAAACTGAATCAGTTGAAATATTAATACAAATTACCTTAGGTGAACTAAAGAAAAAATATAAATCAGAAAAAATTAAAAACTGGTTAGATGAAGTTCATCAAAGTATAATTGAAAATCTTGATGTTTTCAAAGGAGCCAAACCATCTCAAGAAGCAACACAAGAAGGTTTTATTATTGATTACCTAAAAGAATATGAAGTGAATATAATTCTTGATAACTCTCAACAAAAAAATATTCCTGTTATTGTTGAAACTTCGCCAACATTTAATAATTTGTTTGGAACAATTGAAAAATATAACGATGGTCGAGGTGGTTGGATTGCAGATTTTACAAAAATTAAAGGTGGCTCTTTATTGCGTGCAAATGGTGGTTATTTAATTATTAATGCATCAGATGCATTTATGGAACCGGGTGTTTGGAAAACTTTAAAAAGGGTTCTTCTTTATGGTCAGCTTGAAATTCAAGACTTGGCAAACATTTATCAATTTTCTCCAAGTGTTATGAAACCAGAACCTATTGATATTGATGTAAAAGTAATTCTCATTGGTAGTAATTATATCTACTCAATATTATCAGCCTATGAAGATGATTTTAATAAAATATTTAAAGTAAAAGCAGATTTTGATTATGAAATGCCAAGGACTGAAAATGCTATTAATGAATATGCGATGGTAATAAAAAAATTAATTGAACAAGAAAAACTACTCGAATTTGACAAAACAGCAATTGCAAAAATTGTTGAGTATGGTGCAAGATATGCTGGTGAAAAAAATAAATTAACAACTCGATTTGCATACATTGCCGATTTAGTACGTGAATCTTCATTTTGGGCAAAAGAAAAGAATCAAAAATATGTTTTGGACTACAATGTTAATGAAGCTTTCGAAGCTTCTAAAGAAAGGTATGGACTCTATGAATCAAAAGTTTCTGAAATGATTAAAGATGGTACACTATTAATTGACACAACAGGAGAAAAAATTGGAACAGTTAATGGTTTAGCAGTTTATGAAAACGGTCATTTGATTTTTGGAAAACCAGTAAGAATTACTGCTTCAGTTGCCTTGGGAAATGGAAGCATTATTAATGTTGAACGTGAAGCAGGTTTAAGCGGAAACACTCACAACAAAGGTGTTTTAATTATTACTGGCTATTTCAAAGAAACTTTTGGAAGAAATATTCCACTTTCATTCACAGCAAGTTTAGTTTTTGAACAAGGTTATGGAGTGATTGATGGCGATAGTGCTTCAATTGCTGAAATTGCAGCGCTAATTTCTGATATTTCTAAAATTCCAATTAAACAATATATCGCAGTAACCGGCTCAATTGATCAAAAAGGAAATGTTCAACCAATTGGTGGTGTAAATGAAAAAATTGAAGGCTTCTTTGATACTTGCAAATCAAAAGGATTAACTGGTAATCAAGGCGTTATTATTCCAATTCAAAATGTAAAAGACTTAATGCTAAAAGATGAAATTATTAATGCTGTAAAAGAAAAAACTTTTCACATTTACTCGGTTTCAAAAGTTGAAGAAGCAATTGAAATATTAACTGATGTCAAAACAGGTACTCGCTTGAAAAATAATAAATTTGAACCTAACACTGTTTATGCTATAGTTGAAAAAGAACTTTTAGAAATGAAAGAAAAATTAAAACCACAAACCACAGATAAAAAAAGTAAACGTAGAAAAAAGAAATAATTTTGAATTAAATCTTGAGGATAAAAATTGAGAAAACAAATTGCTAAAACAAAAATTCTTGCCACAATTGGTCCAGCAACGGACACATTTGAAAAACTTGAAAGTATTGTCAATGCTGGTTGTAATGCTTTTAGATTAAATTTTTCACATGGAGATTTCAATTACTTTGAAAAAGTATTTAAAACAATAAACGATTTATGTGTTACACACTCATTACCAATTCCAATTTTAATTGATTTACAAGGACCCAAAATCAGAATTGGTGAATTATCAAAACCAGAAATTGAAATAAAAAAAGGAAACACAATTGAAATAACTACAGATGAAATTATTGGAACAGAAGGAAAAATTTCAACTTCTTACGAACTACTTCCTAAGGATGCCGAAGTTGGAAATAAAATTTTAATTGATGATGGATTAATCCATCTGAAAGTTATTTCAAAAACATCAAATTCAGTAATTTGTGAAGTTATTGAAGGCGGAAAATTGAAACCAAAAAAAGGAATGAATTTACCCGGAATGAAATTAAGCACGCCATCAGTTACTCAAAAAGATTTAGATAATTTGGAATTTGCACTAAAACATCGTGTTGATTACATAGCTTTATCATTTGTCAGAAGCGCTAATGATATTCTACATTTGAAAAAATGGTTAAATGAAAGAGGATTTCATAAACCAATTATTGCAAAAATTGAAAAGCCTGAAGCAATCACAAACTTTGAAAGCATTCTTCAAGTTTCAGATGGAATAATGGTTGCTCGTGGCGATTTAGGTGTTGAACTAAAACCTTATGATGTCCCAATAATTCAAAAAAGAATTATTAAACGTTGTAATGAAGTTGGTAAACTTGTTATTACAGCAACACAAATGTTAGAATCAATGGTAAATAATCCAATTCCAACAAGAGCAGAAGCTTCTGATGTCGCAAATGCTGTTTGGGATGGTACCGATTCAGTTATGCTAAGCGCCGAAACCTCGGTAGGAAAATATCCGGCCCAAGCTGTTCAATTAATGCATGAAATTATTTTAAATGCCGAACGTACACTCGAGTTTGAAAAAGAAATAAATTATTCACAACCTGAATTTATTGATGAAAATCTTTTTGACTCGATGAATAAAGGTATTTGCTCAATCAGCAGACAAATAAATGCTAAAGCTATTATTGCTTTTACTTCAAAAGGAAATACTCCAACAGCTCTTTCTAAATTCAGACCGAATTCTTTAATAATTGCTGTTTCCGATTCCTTTGATACAATGAATAAACTTTCATTAAAGTGGGGTGTCGTTTCTATATTTTGTGCTGATATTAGTGATAGACATAAAGCCGCTGATGTTGTAAGACATTTAATACTTGAAAAGCAACTTGTTGAAAAAAATGATCTTGTCATTTTTACAGAAGGTGGATTAAAAATTAAAAACGTTCGCGAAAATTGGGTAAGATTTGAAGTAATATAAAATGGAAACTGTATCTCAATATCATTTAGCCAAATGGTGGAAATATACAAATAACAGAAAAATACTTTGCACACTATGCCCACGCTATTGCACAATTGGCGAAGGACAAGCTGGTTTTTGTTTTATAAGACATAATATTGATAATAAGCTTTACTCTATTGGCTATGGAAGACCAACTGGATTTGCAATTGATCCAATTGAAAAAAAACCTTTAAATCATTTTTTACCTGGAAGTCAAATTTTAAGTTTTGGAACAGCTGGCTGTAATCTTGGTTGTAAGTTTTGTCAAAATTGGTCAATAAGCAAAGCCAAACTTGACAGCACAAATTCTTTATACGCTTCACCCGAAAAAGTAATTGAACTCGCTAAAAAATATTCAACGCCATCAATTGCTTTTACTTACAACGATCCAATCATTTTTGGTGAGTATGTAATTGATATTTCAAAAATTGCACGCAAAGAAAATTTAAAAACTGTAATGGTAACAAACGGTTACATTGATAAAAACGCAAGAAAAGAAGTCTTTGAATTTATTGATGCAGCTAATGTTGATCTCAAAGCCTTCTCAGAAAACTTTTATCACAAATTAACTTTCTCGCATATTGAACCAGTTTTAGATACACTTATTTGGCTTAAAAAAGAAACTAATGTTTGGTTTGAAATAACTACACTTTTAATTCCGGATGAAAATGACTCTGAAGATGAAATTAATAATATGTGTGATTGGATTATTAATAATCTTGGTGATGATGTTCCCCTTCACTTTACAGCCTTTCATCCCGACTTTAAAATGACAGATAAAAAAAGAACTCCATCAGAAACATTGCATAAAGCAAGAAAAATTGCTACCGAACATGGTATTAAATTCTGTTATCTTGGTAATATTTCGGATGAAATTGGTCATACAACTTTTTGCCCAAATTGTAACAAACCAATTATAAAAAGAAGCTGGCATGATTTAACTGAATATCACATGAACAAAAACAGATGTGCTTTTTGCGATTATGAAATAAAAGGTGTGTTTTAATTTTTTTTATTTCATTTTAAATTTTCAATCATTATTTTGCTGCCAACCATAAATAATTTTTTTATTAACAAACAGCCAGGAGTTAATATGAAAAAAACATTCATACCATTAGTAATTTCTATCTTCTTATTTTCATTTATTTCAACATTTGCACAAGGTCAAATGGGCGAAGTTGGAAAACTTTTCAAAAAAGATGAAGCAGATAAACTTTTTGGAAAGCCAAAACAAGCACTTCAAATTAATCCAAAACTTTTACAAAAAGTATTACTTAAAGCTAAAGATTATGTTCTTTTTACTATAAAAGATGGGAAAATTTTAGTACTAGATGAAAAAAAACAATCTCTAACAGATGATAAAGAAAAACTCAATCGTCTTGAAACCGCATATATTTTTAGCAAAAGTAAAGTTTTAGAGTTAATAAATGCAGCTTTTGGAAATAATTCTGTTCAAATGAATAATCCTAAAGAAAAAGCAATTGAAATATTAAATTCAACTGCTGAACCAATTTATGTTGAAGAAAGGAATTCAACTTTAACATTATCTGCTGGTAATTCAACATTGGAATTTTCTACAGTTTGTCCACCAGTATGTTTTGAATAATGAGCTTAGCAGATTTATCAAAATTAATTTATTTTGTTAGCATTATAATTTGGATTTTACCAGCATTACGTCAATATAAAACCGAATTTTTTGACTTTTTTTTAATTTTAGCATTAATTGATCCAATTGCAATAATTTATGGTATTATCACAAAGTCAAGTATTCCTGTCTGGTTAACAGTTTATTTTGCTTATTTGTTAATTGTGAGTTTAATGACAGAAGAAAACATAAAAAAACTAAGATATTTATTAATAATTATACCTGTAGTTTTTACTCTATCAATTCCTTTTCTAGGAAAGAAACATTTGCTTTTTTTTATACTTTTAGAAAATATTATAATATTTCTTTTCTTTCTTAAATTTTTAATTACAGATTATGTTAATCATCAAAGAATAAAATTATTTTATTTTATGCTGTGCTTCTATGAATTAACTGTGATATTAAAATTTTTTAACGTTATTATGAGTTTTTCTAATGCATATTCATTTTATTTTATTACAAGTATTACCCAAATCATCTTTGGACTCTTCTTTTCAATCGTTAGAGAAGATGAATCCGGAGTCATTGTTTAGTGTAGAAAATCCATTATTGTTTGGACTTTTCTTAGTATTTACCATGTTAGCGGTTATTTATATATATAACCGCTACATAATAATACCAATGCGGAAAAGACATCTTGCCGAAGAGGAAAACCTAAAACTACAACAAGCTGAATTAATGGCTTTGTTTGCATCTCTTTCACCTGATCCTGTTTTTAGATGTGATGAAGAAGGAAAAATTATTCTTGCTAATAATTCGGCACATAAAGTTTTCCCTCAAAGAATTTTAGAAGGAGAAAATGTAAAAGAAATTCTTCCATTCACTAAAAATGTTGACATCAAAAAATTTATCGAAGAGGAAATGTCGCTACTTGATATTTTACAAATCGGGAAATTTTATTATCAATTTTTAATTATAGGTATTAAAAGATTTAAAATTTGTCAAGTTTATGGAAGAGACATTACTGAATTAAAACATACTGAAAATGATTTAATAGAAGCATTACTTAAAGCCGAAGAATCAAAAAAAATTAAAGAATTTTTTCTTGCACAAATTTCACACGAAATACGTTCTCCATTAAATGTTATAGTTGGTTATTCTGATATATTAAGTGAAGAATTAAAAGAAATCAATAATCCAAATTTAGCAGCTATTCTTAAATCAATTAAAAACAATAGTAAAAGACTTTATAGAACCTTCGACTTGTTACTGAATATGTCACAAATTCAAGCTGGGAAATATGAAATACATTTAGAAAAAATTGATTTGTTTTATTTATTAAACTCAATTTATTTCGAATACAGCTCTATAGCCGAAGAAAAAGGAATTCATTTTATTATTACCGATACAATTGGTGCACCTATTTACATTTACGGTGATCATTACTCAATTATGCAAATATTTATCAACCTTGTAGATAATGCCTTAAAATACACTAAAGAAGGAAGTGTTGAAATAAAAATATCAAAATCAAAAGATGAAGATATTTTCACTGAAATTATTGATACTGGTAAAGGAATGTCTAAAGAATATGTTGATAAATTATTTCAACCATTTACACAAGAAGATATGGGTTATACAAGAAGATTTGAAGGCACTGGTTTAGGATTAGCGATTGTTAAAAAATTTGTCGATTTGAATAATGGTAAAATTTATGTCGAAAGTGAACCAAATAAAGGAACTATTTTTAAAGTTGTCTTAAAAGGAGAAAAATCATGGTTAAACAAATAGAGGGGAAACCAAACCTTTTAATTATAGAAGATGATTATGATAATCAGAAATTTCTATACACTTTTTTGAAATCTCATTTTAATATTGATATTGGCGATTCAGATGAAATGTTTTACAATTACATAAGTAAAAATAATTATGATGTAATTATAATGGACATTTCTATTAAAGGGAAAAAAAACGGTCTTGAATTAATAAAAGAATTAAAATCAAAAGATGAGACAAAAGAAATTCCAGTAGTATGCTATACAGCTCACGCATTTAATATTGATAGAATCAATGCACTTGAAGCAGGAAGTGATATTTATATAAGTAAACCTTCTAATATTTATATTTTGCTAAAAACACTTTTAACCTTAATTAATAAAAAGCAGAATAAAATTTCAGAAGACTTTTCAAATACAAATTTTGCAGTCACCTAAATGTTGAACACGAATTAATTAAATAATTCGTGTTCTATAAAATAAATTAATATCTGTAATGATCTGGTTTAAAAGGACCTTCTGTAGAAACACTAATATAATTTGCTTGCTTTTCAGTCAACTTAGTTAATTTAACACCAATATGTTCTAAATGTAAACGAGCTACTTCTTCATCAAGATGTTTAGGTAAACGATAAACACCTATTTGATATTTATTTTTATAGAAATCAATTTGTGCTAAAGTTTGATTTGTAAATGAATTGCTCATAACAAAAGAAGGATGACCAGTTGCACAACCAAGATTGACTAACCTTCCTTCAGCAAGTAAAATTATTGAATGACCATCAGGAAAGAAATATTGATCAACTTGTGGTTTGATATTTATCTTTTTAATTCCAGGATAGGACTCCAAACGTGTAACTTGAATTTCATTATCGAAATGGCCAATGTTGCAAACAATTGATTCATTTTTCATTTGCATCATATGTTCTAATGTTATAACGTCACAATTACCAGTTGCAGTAACAAAAATATTTCCTTCTTTAACTGCTTCTTCCATTGTAGTAACTTCAAAACCTTCCATAGCTGCCTGTAATGCACAAATCGGATCAATTTCAGTTATAATGACTCTTGCACCATAACTTCTCATAGAGCGGGCAGAACCTTTACCAACATCGCCATAACCCGCAACAACAACAACTTTACCTGCAAGCATTATATCGGTTGCACGTTTTATTCCATCCGCCAAAGATTCACGACAACCATAAAGATTATCAAATTTAGATTTTGTAACTGAATCATTAACATTTATCGCAGGAAAAAGTAATTCATTTTTCTCAAACATTTGGTATAATCGGTGAACACCGGTTGTAGTTTCTTCACTTACACCTTTAATATGTTCAACCATTTTGTGCCATTTGTTTGGTTCATTAATTAATGTTTCTTTCAATAAGTTTTTAATAATTTGCTCTTCTTCAGTTTGAGATGGAGTATCAAGGAATGAAGGATCATTTTCTGCTTTATAACCCCAATGAATTAATAAAGTAGCATCGCCTCCATCATCAACAATTGAAGTCGGACCTTCACCATTTGGAAATGACAAAGCCTGAAGAGTGCACCACCAATATTCTTCAAGAGTTTCGCCTTTCCATGCAAAGACTGGTGTACCAGCTTTTGCAATAGCTGCTGCTGCATGGTCCTGTGTTGAAAAAATATTACAACTAGCCCAACGAACTTCTGCACCTAATTCTACTAATGTTTCAATTAATACAGCAGTTTGAATTGTCATATGAAGAGAGCCAGTTATTTTAGCACCTTTAAGAGGTTTTTCTTTCCCATATTTTTTTCTTAAAGAAATTAACCCAGGCATTTCAGTTTCAGCAAGTTTAATTTCTTTTCTTCCCCAATCAGCCAAAGAAATATCTTTTACTTTGTATTTTGTTTTTTCTAATTCTACTACTTCACTCATTGTTTTTCCTTTTTGATTATAATAATTTTCTAAACAAAGGAACTAAGTCTAATCGTTCCCAAGTAAATTCTTTTTCGTTTCTACCAAAATGACCATATGCTGCAGTCTTTTGATAAATTGGTCTTCTGAGATTTAATCTTTCAATAATTCCTTTTGGTGTTAAATCAATTTCCTGATTAATAAATTCACCAAGTAATCCATCAGGGATAACACCAGTGCCTTTTGTATTAACATAAACTGAAACGGGTTGAGCAACACCAATAGCATAAGCTACTTGTACTATACATTCTTTAGCAAGTTTAGCAGCAACAATATTTTTAGCAATATGCCGAGCAGCATATGTAGCGCTTCTATCGACTTTGCTTGGATCTTTTCCTGAAAATGCACCGCCGCCATGTGGAGCCCATCCTCCATAAGTATCAACAATAATTTTTCTGCCTGTTAATCCACTATCGCCATGAGGCCCGCCTATTTCAAATCTTCCTGTTGGATTTACAAAATATTTTGTTTTTTTATCAAGATATTTTTCTGGTATAACTTGTTTAATTACATTTTCTATTACATCTTCTTTTATTTTTTTTTGAGATACATTCCCATCATGTTGCGTTGAAATAACAACAGTATCAACTCTAATTGCATTATGGTTGTTATCATATTCAATTGTAACTTGAGATTTTGCATCGGGTCTTAAGTAAGGCATTATTTCAAGGTTTTTCTTTCTAATTTCAGAAAGTTTTTTTACAAGCTTATGAGCATAAACAATTGGCATAGGCATTAATTCTGGAGTTTGGTCACAAGCATAACCAAACATAATTCCTTGATCGCCAGCGCCACCTTTATCAACACCCATAGCAATATCTGGTGATTGAGAGTGAATTGCATTTAATATACCGCATGAATCTGCATCAAATTTATATTCTGCTTTTGTATAGCCGATATTTTTAATAGTTTTTCTTACTACTTCATGAACATCAATATATGCAGTTGTTGTAACTTCACCACCTACAACAACTAATCCAGTTGTAACCATAGTTTCGCAGGCAACACGTGCATTTGAGTCTTGCTTAAAAATTGCATCGAGAACACCATCAGATATTTGGTCGCAAACTTTATCCGGATGCCCTTCTGATACAGATTCAGATGTGAATAAGTATGACATTTATACCTCTTAATTGATTAATAAAATTCTATTTCTGATGAATCACCAGCATTTAATTTTTTGTAATTTCCTTTTACAACTGCATTCATTCCAATGATCGAATTATCAAGCATAGATTTTTTAACTATTGCATTTGGCGAAAGTATTGAATTTTTAATTATTGATTCTTCAACAATGCAATTTTCAGAAATTGTAGTATAAGGACCAATAACACTATTTTTAACTATAGCACTTTCAGAAATAAACACAGGATCAATAATTACATTTCCATTTAATTTTCTGTTAGTTCCTTTAGATTCCAATAAAAATTTATTAGTTGAAAGTAATGTTTCACTTTTTCCACAATCATACCATCCATCAACATTAAAAGTAGTAAACCTTTCACCCTTTTCAATCATTAATTGTAATGCATCTGTTAACTGATATTCACCTTTTGTTTTAATTTCCTTTTGAAAAAGTTCGTTCAACGAATCAATTAATAAACCTGTATTTTTAATGTAGTATAAACCAACAAGAGCTAATTTGGAAACTGGTGTTTGAGGTTTTTCAATTAACTTTGAAATAAAGTTATCATCACAAACAGCAACTCCAAATCTTGATGGATCTTCTACATATTTAACGCCAAGAGAACTATATTTTTGGTTAAAAACATTTTTAAGATCAACATCAAAAATTGTATCACCAAGAATTATAAATAATTCTTCATTGTTAATTGTAGGAATAGCAACATGGATTGCATGTCCTAATCCAAGTGCAATTTCCTGAGTTACAAAATTTGCATTTAATTGTGGATATTCATTTTTAACATATTCCACAATTTTTTCACCCATATAGCCAATAACAAAAGTTGCATCAAATATGTTTTCACTCAAAAGTTTTTCAATTATATGCCCTAAAATTGGCTTTCCACCAACATTAAGTAAAACTTTTGGTAACGAAAAAGTATGCGGCTTTAATCTGGTTCCAAAACCAGCCGCTGGAATTATAGCCCTCATCAACAAGTTATCCTTTAATTAGTTGTTGCAAAATTATAAAATAGGTTTACGCTAAACAAACATTCGTTTATGTAATTCTTATTTACGATTTTTATAAACAAAAAATTAAATCTTATGAAACTTGATAACAGAATAACTAAGTTATTAAAAATTAAGTATCCAATTATTCAAGGAGGAATGGTTTGGGTAAGTGGTTGGAAATTAGCATCCGCAGTTTCTAACAATGGTGGATTGGGCTTAATTGGAGCTGGTTCAATGAAACCAGAATTATTGAAAGAACATATTTTAAAATGTAAAACTGTAACACAAAATTCTTTTGGTGTAAATATTCCTCTTTTAAGAAAAGATGCTGATGAATTAATAAAAACTTGTATTGATGAAAACATTAAAATTATTTTTACATCAGCAGGGCATCCGGGTAAATATATTGAAATATTAAAAAGAAATGATATTACAGTTGTGCATGTTGTTTCAAATGTAAAACAAGCAAAAAAATCAGAAGAATTTGGTTGCGATGCAGTAGTTGCTGAAGGTGTTGAAGCTGGTGGGCATAATGGTCCAGATGAATTAACAACATTTTGTTTGATTCCTCAAGTAGTTGATAATGTTAATATTCCTGTCATAGCAGCTGGCGGAATTGTAAATGGAAATGGCATAGCTGCTGCATTAGCTTTAGGTGCTGAAGGTGTTCAAATGGGTACTCGTTTTGCGGCAACAATTGAATCTTCTGCTAATGATAATTACAAGAAAAAAATTGTTGAAGCTAATGATACATCAACAATATTAGTTTTAAGAAAAATTGGTAATGCACGTATTATAAAAAATGAATGGAGCGAATTAGTTAAAAAATCTGAAGAAGATGGCGCAACTGAAGATGAGTTGAAAAAATTACTCGGCGAAAAAAGAGAACGACTTGGAATTTTTGAAGGAAATGAAAAAGAAGGAATGATGGAAGTTGGTCAGGGTGTCGGATTGATTAAAGAAATTTTACCAGTTAAAGAATTAATGAAGAAATTGATTGACGAATATGATTTAGCAATTCAAAGGTTAATTAATTTGGAACGTTAGGAAGTATCAAAGGTAAGTTTGGTAAAAATAAAATGTAGAGAATCCACATAACAGTACAAACAGTAACTGGAATTGTAAAATTATCATCAGCCCAAGTACCAGAAATATTTTCAGCAATAGCACCAAATGCAACAGCAATAAATCCAATTATGAACTCAATTATATTCCCTTCAATTTTAGGAGAAAGAAGAACTACGATACATGAAAAAAAGAAAAAAGCTAAAGTACCTTCTAAACTTTTGAATAAAAATTTTCTTTTGCCAAATCTTCTTCCAATTAATGCAGCAGCAATATCACCAATAATTAAAACAGCAAATCCGGTTACTACAAATACTTTTGGGAATACAATAATGACAAACACTGCTGAGATTAAAACATAAGTTGCACCATTAAGATTTTTCTTTTTATGGTCCCACTCATGTTTTCTCATTAAAAAACCAAAATATTTTTTAACAAATTCAGAAAGAGCCGGTGAATAATAACGTCCATAATCGATGGCTAATGATATTATCATCATTGGAATTAAAATATAAAGTGCAAGTTCTTTTGTTATGAAGTAGTAAATTGTAGGAATTGAAAGGGAAATCATGTGAATTCCCTTTCTTAAAATTTCATTTTTGTAATCTATAGTCCCGCGTTCATCAAGCATTGGCATCTGAAGTATTTTCTTGTTCTCTCTTTTTCTTTTCCTCTAATAAAGCTTTTACATGTTCAGGTAATTCATCTTCTTTTTGTGCTAAGGGTTTTGATTTATCGTTACCATTTTTCTTTACCGGCGGAAGTTCTTCACCGCGCATAATTTTATCAATTTCATCACTATCAAGAATTTCTCTTTCAAGAAGTTCTTTTGAAAGTCTATGTAAAAGATCAATATTTTCATTTAATATTTTTTCAGCTCTTATCATACCATCTAAAACTATTTTTTTAATTTCATCATCAATTTCCTGAGCAGTTTTTTCACTGTAATCTTTATGCTTTGTTATTTCGCGACCCAAGAAAATTTCTTCTTCTTTCGCACCGTAAGCAAGTGGACCAAGTTTCTCACTCATTCCCCATTCGCAAACCATTTTACGTGCAATGCTTGTTGCTTTTTCGATATCATTACCTGCACCAGTTGTTAGTTGGTTGAAAACAATTTTTTCTGCGGCTCTTCCACCAAGTGCATAAGTAATCATCGCTTCTAGATAATTTTTAGAGTAAGTATGTTTTTCATCAACAGGAAGATAAGTTGTAACACCTAATGCCCTTCCTCTTGGGATAATAGTAACTTTATGAACCGGATCAGAATCAGGAATCATTTTAGCAACGAGAACATGACCAATTTCATGATAAGCTGTAATTTTCTTTTCATTTTCAGAAATAATCATACTCTTTCTTTCCATACCCATCATAACTTTATCTTTTGCTTCTTCAAAATCATCCATTCCAACTTTCTTTTTATTTTTTCTTGCAGCAAGAAGTGCAGCTTCATTAACTAAATTTGCAAGTTCAGCACCAGCCAAACCAGGTGTTCCTTTTGCTAAAACTGTTAAATCAACATCAGGTTCGAGAGGAATTTTTCTCGTGTGAACTTTAAGGATACCTTCGCGGCCTTTTACATCTGGGCGATCTACAACAACCTGACGATCGAATCTTCCGGGTCGCAACAATGCCGGGTCTAAAACATCGGGTCTGTTAGTAGCTGCAATAATAATTACACCGCTATTTTGTTCAAAACCATCCATTTCAACTAAAAGTTGATTTAATGTTTGTTCACGTTCATCGTGCCCACCGCCTAGACCTGCACCACGATGACGGCCGACGGCATCAATTTCATCAATGAAAATTATACAAGGTGCGTTTTTCTTTCCTTGATCAAATAGATCTCTTACACGGCTTGCACCAACACCAACAAACATTTCAACAAAGTCAGCACCGGAAATTGAAAAGAATGGAACGCCAGCTTCGCCAGCAACTGCACGTGCAAGTAAAGTTTTTCCGGTTCCTGGAGGTCCTAATAACAAAACACCACGAGGAATTTTACCACCAAGTTTTTGGAATTTAGCTGGTTCGCGAAGGAATTCAATAATTTCCTGTAATTCAAGTTTTGCTTCATCTGCACCGGCAACGTCTTTGAATGTAACTTTAATTTGTGATTCAGAAATTAATTTAGCACGGCTTTTACCAAAATTGAAAATGCCACGTGTTCCGCCACCAGCACCACCTTGCATTCTTCTGAAAAAGAATATCCATACTCCAATAAGTAAAAGCCATGGCACAAAGCCAAGAAAAAATGACATCCATTCATTTGATTCTTTAACGTATGTGTATGTTATTCCTTTTTCTTCCCATATTTTTTTTTGTTCTTGAATGTCAGATTCAACAATTATTACCGAGAAATTTTTAACATCAATAAATGCATTGTTTGAGTTAATTTTTTCTTTTTCTTTTAATACACCCTCAACTCTGTAATCGTTAATATCTGATTTAATGATTTTAACATCTTTGATTTTGTCGTTGTTAAGGAATTGTTTGTATTGATTAAAAGTTATTTCGACATTTGATGAAACTCCGCTTCTCATCAATTGCATAAAAATAACTGCTGCAATAATAACAGCGCCCCAACTAAAAACTGTTTTTATAATTTTACCCCAATCAAAATCGCCATCAGGTTTTTGAGGATTAAAGTTTTTTCTTTGCTTCTGATTTTTTGAGTTATTTTCTTCCATAAAACTATTTTATTTGTTATAAAAATTATTCACTTAAAACATATATTGATGGTAAATTCCTGTATTTTTGAGCATAATCTAAACCATAACCAATTACAAACTTGCTCGGTATTTTGAATCCAATATAGTCAATTTTGACTTCATATTTTAGGCTATCTGGTTTGATTAATAGTGTAACCACTTTCATGCTTGCTGGTTTATGCCCTGCAATTAGTTCTTCTATGTATTTTATAGATAAACCACTATCAACAATATCTTCAACTATAATCAAGTGTCTATCTGTAATATCAGCATTCAGATCTTTTATTAATTTAACTCTGCCAGATGAAATTTTTTCATCGCCGTAACTTGAAAGTTTGAAAAAGTCCATTTCACAGTTGAATGTTATTTTTTTTAGTAAATCAGCCATAAACATGAATGAACCATTGAGTACGCCAATGAATATAGGAAGTTTTGTTTTGTATTCTGTTTCTAACTCATTTGCTAATTCTTGTATTCTATTTTGGATTTCTTCTTCTGTAATAAAAGGAATAAATTTTTCAGTTCCGACCCAAATTTCATTTTTCAATTCATGCATAATTTAGCTACTCTTTTAGTTTTTTTTGTTAATTTGACTTCATCCGAAATTCTTAAACCAACAACCCAAATAATTTTGTTCCTATTCACTAAAACAGGAATTTTTCTTTTTTGGTTCGATGGAATTTTTAAATCTGTTAAAAAATCAGAAATATTTTTATTCGCTCTTAAACCTAGAGGTTTAAATTTATCGCCATTTTGCCAATATCTAACCATAAAATTTTCATCAAGCTTGTCTAAAGAAATTAGTTCATATTTTTTTTCATCTGAAAATCTTTCATTTGGATTGGATTCAACGATTTTAATTTTATAGTCATCAAATTTTTTTGTTTCACCTAATTTGATATAGACTTGCTTGTTCAATTTAACGTCTACGCTTGTAAAGATTATTGAATCAGCTTCTCTGACAGCTAAAATATTTTTTCTTAGAAAAATTGTTTTCCCTTTTTGTTTCTTGACTAATTCATTAAGCTTTTCAAAATCTTTCTGTCCAAAGTTTATCTTTAAATAATTTTCAAAAATATTTTTTAACAATAGTCCCGGTATGTAGTTGTAAATTTCTAATAAATTTAATGAAAGTTTAATTTCATTGTGTTCAGTTGAAATGAACTTATTGATTAAAAATTTAATAGACTTTTCTTCAAAAGAAATTTGTTCATCTAAGTTTTTTGAAAGCCTAAATAAAGCATCATCAATTGAGTTGTTAATTTTTTGTTTAATTAATGGTAATATTTCATTACGAATAAAATTTCTTTTAAACTCATTAGAAAAATTTGATGAATCCGTCCTAAAGGCAATTTTGCTTTTGTTCAGGTAATTAATTATTTCATCTTTTTCGAGAACTAAAATAGGGCGAATAATTTTTTCTCTTTTAATTGGAATTCCACTCAAACCTTTAATTCCGGATCCATAAAATAAGTTCAACAAAATAGTTTCGGTGTTGTCATTTTTAGTATGAGCGGTAATGATTTTATCTATATTTTTTTCAACGGAAAATTTTTCAAGATTTTCATAGCGAAGTTTTCTTGCTGCTTCTTCAATACTAATTTTATTCTTTTTTGCATAAGATTTAACATCTAAACTTTTAATAAATAATTCGATTCCAAGATTATCACAAAAAGATTTTGTAAAAATTTCATCTTTATCAGATTCATTCCCTCTTAAATTATGATTGAAATGAATGGCCTGGATACTACAACGGAATTTATTTTGGAATTTATAAAAAAAATAAAGTGCAAAAACAGAATCTGCCCCACCACTTAGTGAAATCAATAATTTCTCGTTCGGTTTAATCAAATCATAACTTTGAATAAAATTAATAACTTTTTGCTCAGTATTTTTCATTTATTCAATTGAAAGAATTTCAAACTTAATAACACCCGCAGGAACTTTCGCTTCAACAATTTCACCAATTTTTTTATTCATAAAAGCAGCACCAACAGGTGATGAAATTGCTATTTTCCCTTTATCAAGATCGGCCTCTTCAGGCGAGACCAAAATATATTTAAATATTTTTTTGTTGTTCAAATTTTTAACTGTTATAGTAGATAATATATGAACCTGATCTTTAGGAAACACTGAAAGATCAATAATTTGGGCGCGTGAAAGTAAATCTTCAAGTTTGCTAATTTTTAATTCAAGTAACCCCTGCTCTTCTTTTGCGGCATCGTATTCAGCATTTTCAGATAAATCACCATGTGATCGGGCTTCTGCAATTCTTTGAGCGATTGATTTTCTTCCATTACTTTTTAATTCATTTAATTCTTTCTCCAACTCTCTTATTCTTTCTTTACTTAAATAGACAAAATTTGCCACTGAAAAACTCCTTTTGTT
>CAZVBT010000118.1:0-1805 GCA_964625385.1 uncultured Melioribacter sp.
GAACAAGCAATTGAAATTGGATTAAAAAACAGTAAGATGCTTCATTCATCTTTTATGAAAGTAAAAGGCTCTGAAGCAAAAGTTAAAGAAGCTAATGCAATGAGATTACCTTCATTGAAATTAAGTGCGCGTTATACCCGATTAAGCAAAGTTGATCCATTTGTCATAACTACACCTTTTGGAACTTTTCCTATTGCACCAGGAATTTATGATAACTACGCAACTCAAATATCATTTTCTCAACCTTTATTTACAGGATTTAGACTTATTGGTAATCTTTCACTTAATGAAGAACTGTCTAACGCAATAAATGAGGAATACAATAAAGATAAATCTGATCTCCTTTTTAACATTAAAAATTCTTACTGGAATGTTTACAAAGCGCAACAATTCAAAAATTTAATGGATGAAAGTGTTGAACAAATTATGGCTCATTTAAAAGATGCCAAGAATTTAGAAAAAGCCGGTATGTTAACTAAGAATGACGTGTTAAAATTAGAAGTGCAATACTCTAATGTTTTGTATCAACAGGTTGAAGCGGAAAATGCTGTAAAACTTTCAATTGTTGCTTTGAACAATACTTTAGGAATTCCACTTGAAACCAAAACAGAGATTACATCAACTGCAAATTTAAGTGTTTATCAAACTGAAGATTTATCTTCTTTAATTTCAAAGGCAATTGAAAAAAGACCAGAAATTAAAGCAGCAGATTCAAAAATTCGTGCAAGTGAAGCTGGTGTAACTTTAGCACAATCTTCATGGTATCCTCAAATTGCACTTTATGGTAATTATTACTACTCAAAACCGAATCAAAGAATTCTACCATCAAGAAATCAGTTCGATGCAACTTGGGATGCTGGCATTATTCTTAATATGAATATTTGGGATTGGCTAACTACAAAACATCAAACTGATCAGGCACAAGCACAACTTCAACAAGCTAAAGATGGTTTTGGAATAATCAAAGATGGAATTACACTCGAAGTTACTCAAAATTACCTGAGTATAAATCAAGCTAAAAGAAAAATTGATATTGCAAAACTAAATGTTGAACAAGCTGAAGAAAATCTAAGAGTTACTTCAGAAAAATTTAAAAATGGTTATGCTACAAGTTCTGAATTAATTGATGCCGAAACAGCCTTAATTACAGCAAAAACAAATTATAACACCTCTGTTATTGATTATGAATTAGCAAAAGCAAAATTAGAAAAATCAATAGGTAAATAAATTTTGGAGAAAACATATATGAAAAATTGGAAAATATTTCTTGGCATAGCTGTAATTGCAATAATTATTATTTCAATTCTCGTTCTTAATAAAAAGAAACTATCACAAAATACTTCAGGTGGAATTGACCTAACATATTTTGTTACAGTAGAAAAAGTTCAAAGGAAAGATTTAGAAACAAAAATTTCATTAACCGGAACAGTTTATGCAAATAATGATGTAAATATTCTTTCAGAGACATCTGGAAAAGTTGTTGCTGTTTATGCAAAAGTTGGCGATTACAAACAAGCTAATTCTGTTATTGTTCAAGTTGATGATGAATTAAGAAAAGCAGCATTAATGAGTGCAGAAGCTAATTTTAAAAAAGCAAAAAAAGATTATGAAAGATTTAATGAACTTTACAAAGAGAAATCAATCAGTGAAGGACAATTAGATCAAGCTAAACTTGGATTAGCCTTGGCAGAATCTCAGTATATTGTTGCCAAAAGACAATATGAAGATACAAGAATTAAAACGCCAATTTCTGGTTATATAACAGCAAGAAACGTTGATGTTGGAACAATGCTTCAAGGTGCACC
>CAZVBT010000119.1:0-2685 GCA_964625385.1 uncultured Melioribacter sp.
TTGTGTTATTTTTTTTACATCTAATACTGCTTGATTCAATAAATCATGATTGAGATCTAAAATTTTATTGCAATCTTGTTTTATGTTTAGTAATTGAATTATAATATTGCCAAGGTCAAGTTTTACTTCCTGAGCTTTCCACTTTAAATAAATCTGATAGTCTAACTTACTGATGTTTTGTTCTTTAAACTTTTTATGCTTGATCATAATTGTATCAAGCAGTTTTTTTTCTTCATCTACTTGAACAGTTTCTCTTGCTTTTTGATGCCAGTAAAAAAAATCAACTTCACTTTTGTTAAATAAACTGTCACCTCTTTGAAAATCCTGATTGAACATAATAATTACAGAAGCAACTTGTTCATCAAGTGCTTTGCTCATGTTATCGGCAGCTATTATTACTGCATAATTATCCTGCATCGATTGTTTGATGTATTCATTGAAGCGATAAAAATTGTAAATGCTCCAAAGCGTTGCAAAAAACATAATTAGTAAAATAACTGTAAATCCAAGTAAGATTTTACTTCTTAATGTTGTTGTGTAAAAGTTTATCATTACAAAAATTTGTTTTTTCTTTCCATTAAAATAGCTTATTGTTTTACTTAAATAAACATCTTTTTGCTAAGTTGAATAAGGATTTAATTTAATTTAATTTGATTTTTATTCTTTAATAGATTTTAATGTTTAATGGTTATGCTGTTTAATTAGAACTTTAGTTGCTAATTATTTTTTAGATCGTGAATTTTAGTTTATGTTAAAAAGTATTTTTTAAAGAATTTTTATAAATTAAAAAATAAATTAATATGATAAATTTTTACTGATTTTAATAACTGTTAATTTAAAACTATTCTCGCAATCTTGATTATAAAATTCAAGAGGAAATTTAATTTCTCAACAAATTTTATGATTAAAAAATTATACGACTTAGAAATTGATATAAAAGAAAAAAGTCATTGCTGGTCATGCCATAATAAACGTCAGGGCAAAAAATAATTTCCCTTTCAATTTAGGAATTAAAGCTGGCAATAAAATTTTAACGCTTGAAATGCAGAACAATGAACCAATGTTTATTTTTGCTGATGAAATAAAAATCGATCTACAAGAAAATATTTTAATGGAGTTAATAAAAGACTAAAGGGAAAAAACATGTACGAAATAATAGTTTTGTTAATAATTGGTTTAGCCGCTGGTTTAATTAGCGGTGTTTTAGGAATAGGCGGTGGAATTGTAATTATTCCAATGTTGGTTGGGTTTTTAGGTTACTCGCAAAAAGAAGCTCAAGGTACATCGCTTGGACTTTTACTTTTACCCATCGGAATACTTGCAGTTATGAATTATTACAAAGCTGATTTGATAAATTTAAAAGCTGTTGGTATCATGGTCGTAACTTTTGTAATTGGCAGTTATGTTTCAAGTAAATTTGCAATATCATTACCGGATAATGTTTTGAAAAAAATATTCGCAGTGTTTTTGCTTTTATATTCTTTGAAATTGTTTTTTGGAAAATAAAAACTGTCTCGTTAAAAATGACGAGACAGTTTAATTAATTGAAGAATTTATGACTAGTTATTTGATTGCTAATTTTAATTTAATTATTCTTCAACTACTGCTAGAACATCTGAACGTTGAATTATTTTATAAGTTTTACCATCGACTTCAATTTCTTCGCCGCCATATTTAGCAAATAAAACTTTGTTTCCTACTTTAACTTTTTCTTGTAAATCTTCGTCTGTACCAACTGCAATCACAGTTCCCATTCTTGGTTTTTCTTTTGCAGTATCTGGAATATACAATCCTGATGCTGTTTTTGTTTGTTCTTCAGCAGGTTCTACTAATAAACGATCATCAAGAGGTTTAATTGTCATTTTATCACTCCTTTATTTTATGTTTAACATTGAATTTATTTTAGGTACATCAAAGCCAACTATTGGACGATTATTAATTAAAATAACAGGAACACCCATTTGCCCTGTTCTTCTTTGCATATCTAATGCAGCTTTTTGATCTCGCGAAACATCTACTTCAGTAAATCTTATATTCTTTTCTCTGAAATACCTTTTTGCACTATTACAAAAACTACAAGTTGGGGTTGTAAATATAATAACTTTTGGTTGATTCGGTAAAGCCATTATTCCTCCTAAATTTCCAAATAAGTTTGATGATTTACTATTAAAAAGGATTCATAAAAATTTTTGAATCTTATAAATTTTTTTTTCATCAAACCAATAAACAAATTTCATTAATAAGGAGAACCAAATGCTTAGAACAAATTTAACTCATGTTTTATCAGAACAAGAGCATGCAAAACTTTTACAAGAAAATGAAAATGTAATGATTTGCTGTGGTCGAATGGGACCAATGTGCATTCCAGTATATGAAACAATGGAAGAGTTAGAAAATGAATATATACATGTAAAATTCGCTGACATGGAATTTGATATTCCCGACGCACGCGTAATTAGAAACTTACCCGAATGTAGAACATTTCAAGGTTTACCATTTGTTGTTTATTACAAAAATGGAAAGGTTGTAAAAGCTACAAGCTCTATTCAATCAAGAGAACAAATAACTGAAATTTTAGATCAATATTTTGGCAAGGAATAAATGGAAGCAAATAATCATTTTGATGTTATTGTTATTGGCGGTGGTGCAGCTGGTTTAACAGCTGGAATTTATCTTTCACGTGCG
>CAZVBT010000120.1:0-1724 GCA_964625385.1 uncultured Melioribacter sp.
ACATTATACACTTTACATTATAAATTATTTTTGATTGCTTTATCTGCAATATCTTTCCTGTATTGCATACCTTCAAATTTTATTTTTGAAATAGCATTATAAGCTATTTCTTTGCATAGCTTTAATTCATTTTTGTCAATCGTTGCAACAATGCCTAAAACACGACCACCATCAGTGAAAATTTTATTTTCTTTTTGTTTTGTGGCTGCATGAATGATTTTTATATTTTCAATTTTTTCTGCTTCATCAATTCCGAATATTTCAATTCCCTTTTGAACTTTATCTGGATATCCTTTCGAAGCAAGAACAACACAAACAGAAGATCCATTATCAAATGATATTGATTCACAATTTATTTTTCCATTTGCTGATGAATATAATAATTCAAGAAAATCACCCTTAATCAAGGGTAACACAACCTGAGTTTCTGGATCACCAAAACGACAATTAAATTCAACTACTTTAGGTCCTTCACTAGTCATCATTAATCCACAATAAAGACAGCCAACAAATTTTGAATTCTTTTCTCTTAGTGCATTTAATGTTGGTCGGACTATCTTATCAGCTATAATTTTAAAATCACTTTCTGAAACAAAAGGTGTTGGTGCATATGCTCCCATTCCACCTGTATTTTTTCCAGTGTCTCCATCATGTATTCTTTTATGATCTTGAGCAGCAGGAAGCAAAACAAAATCTTCACCATCCGTAATTGCAAAAACCGATGCTTCTTGTCCGGTCATAAATTCTTCAATAACAATTTTTTCGCCAGCTTTTCCAAAAGACAGATTTACAAAACATTCTTTAACAGCTTCTTTTGCATCTTCATAAGTTTCAGGTATAATAACTCCCTTTCCAGATGCAATACCATCTGCTTTAATTACAATGGGGTAACTAACATTCTTTAAATAAGTTAATGCATCATCATAATTTTCTTTTGAGAATACTTTAAAGTTTGCTGTTGGAATATTGAAATCCATCATTAATTTTTTTGCAAATGATTTTTCACCTTCAATTCTTGAAGCTAATTTACTCGGCCCAAATACTTTAATCCCATTCTTTAATAATTCATCAGTCAACCCTAATGTTAAAGGGTTTTCCGGACCAATAATTACCAAATCAATTTTATGCTCCGAACAAAATTTTACTATTCCTTCAATATCATCACTTTTTAATGAAATATTTTTCGCAATTTGTTGCGTTCCCGGATTTCCAGGTATAACAAACAGCTCAGTTAATAATTTACTTTCAGAAATTTTTAGTGCAAGAGAATGTTCTCTTCCTCCACCTCCAATAATAGCTACTTTCATTCTGTCCTCAAATAAAATTGAAATGCTGTTACTAATTGCTCAGTTAATTTTTCTCTGTTATGTTTTTCAACAAATTCTTCATTTGGAATAGGTAATTTATTATTTATATACAAGTTATATATTTCTTTTATAGCATTTTTTATTTCATCAATATAATCCGGATTAGTTATAAAAGAAGCTCGATATTCAATCAAAGCCTGTTTAGCTGCACCTTCAGGAACACAACCTAATATAGGTTTATGGGCACCAAAATATTCAAAGAGTTTGCTTGTTGAAATTGTATCAGCATTTTTTATGTTTCCAATCATCATCCACAAAACATCACTTCCTTTTAATCTTTTAATTACTTCATCATGCTCCAAATAACCATATTCAATAACATATGATTTCAAACCAAGTTCATTTATAAGTTTCTGG
>CAZVBT010000121.1:0-4848 GCA_964625385.1 uncultured Melioribacter sp.
GTTGAACCATCAATTGTATAAGCATATTTTGTGTTAAATTTTTCAACATTAAATTTTTCTGTTCCCCGCCCAACTTCTTCATCAGGTGTAAAACACACACGTATTTTACCATGTTTAATTTCGGGATGAGTGATTAAGTAATTCATAGCATCTATTATTTCTGCAACTCCGGCTTTATCATCTGCGCCGAGTAAAGTTGTTCCATCAGTTGTAATAATATCCATTCCAATCATTTCTTTTAGTTCCGGGTTTTCATCTACTTTAATAATTTTTGTTGGATCGTTTGGTAAAACAATATCACCACCCTGATAATTTTTATGAATAACCGGATTTACATTTGTGCCTGTAACTGCAGGAGAAGTATCAACATGCGCAATAAATCCAATAGTTGGAACATTTTTATCTGTGTTTGATGGAAGAGTCGCCATTACATAACCATATTCATCCATTTCAACTTCGGTCATTCCAATTTGCTTTAACTCATCAACTAAAAGTTTAGATAACTCCAACTGTTTTGAATCACTCGGAAAAGTTGTTGAATCTTCATTCGATTGAGTATCAATTTTTACGTATTTTAGAAAGCGTTCTAAACAAGTATAATTATAATTTTGATCGAACATAGTTTTTCCTTTATTTAATTTTTTGTATTATCAAATTAAGAGAGTTAAATCGATTCAGCAAGATTATAAAAAGAAATATTTTTATAACCAAATATGAGTTTAAGATGAATGTAGTTGAACTAATTCGAAAAAAAAGAGACGGAAAATTTTTAACCGAAGAGGAAATTAAATTTTTAGTTAATGGATTTACAAAAGGTGAAATTCCAAATTATCAGTTCTCTGCATTTTTAATGGCTTCATATTTAAATGGTCTGAATAAAAAAGAAACTACTTTTTTAACAAATTCAATGCTGTACAGTGGAATTGTTATTGATCTGAATTTCATTAAAGGTAAAAAAGTTGATAAACATTCTACAGGCGGAGTTGGTGATAAAACTTCATTAATTATTGCCCCAATTGTTGCAGCAGCTGGTGTTAATGTTCCAATGATTAGCGGTCGTGGACTTGGACATACAGGTGGAACACTTGATAAACTTGAATCTATTCCCGGGTTTAATGTTAATTTATCTCTTTCGAACTATAAAAAAGTAATTCAAAAATGTGGAGCTGTTTTAGCCGGTCAAACAAAAGAAGTAGCACCAGCAGATAAATTAATTTATGCATTACGCGATGTTACTGCAACTGTTGAATCTATTCCTTTAATAACTGCAAGCATTATGAGTAAAAAGCTTGCTGAAGGAATTGATGGGCTTGTTCTTGATGTAAAAACAGGCAGCGGTGCATTTATGAAAAATTATAATGATTCAATTGCTCTTGCTGAATCTCTCGTCAATACTGCAAAATCATTTAAGAAAAAAGTTATTGCTATGATTACAGATATGAACCAACCTCTCGGAAATTTTATTGGTAATTGGTTCGAAGTTTATGAATCAATAAAAATTTTACAAGGCGAAAAAATTGATGATTTACTTGAGCTTTCATTAAATCTTTCAGGTGCGATGATTATGCTTGGTGGAAAAGCAAATTCAATTAATGAAGGTATTGAAATTTCAAAAGAAATGATTTCTACTGGAAAAGCATTTAATAAATTTTTAGAAATTGTTAAATTACAGAATGGTAATGTTAACTTTATAAAAAATCCTGATACTTATCCAAAATCAATATTCATCGAAAAAATTTATGCAAATAAAAATGGTAACTTGAAGGCAATAAATAATTATGAAATTGGTATGGCTTCTTTAGAACTTGGTGCAGGAAGATTAAAAATTGAAGATAAAATTGATCCAAAGGCGGGAATAATTTTTTATCCTAAAATTGGAACAAAAATCAAAAAAGGTGATTTAATAGCTGAAATTTTTACCGATAAAATAGAAAAAATTGATTTTGTTAAAAATAAAATTGAAAATGCTGTTACTTTTTCAAATGAAAAAATTATTCCTCCTAAATTGATTAAAAAAATTATTTTTTAAGATTATTTGATATCTTGTATAAGTGAAAAAAATATTACACATATTGTTTCTATTAATTTATTTAATTCCAACTATTGGCTTTTCTCTTTCGTATCATTTCTGTGGCGATATTTTACATTCGGTTAGTTTAGATTTTTCAGTTAACACAAAAGAACCCAACGATTGCTGTGGCGAAAATGAAAAAGATAATGTCGGTTGCTGTCATACTCAAATTAAGCATGCTAAAATAAATGATTTTCAGCTATCGGAATCAAATTCATTAATTACTAATTATAAAGAATTATTTTCTTTTATTGAAAGTTTTGTGCTGACATTTACTTTTGATAATATTAATACTTTTCAATCTATCTTCGATAATTCTCCTCCAACATTTTCTAATCATATTTATCTGACAAACTCGACTCTGCTTATTTAGAATTTTCTTCCCTTTCTTTTCCGGCGATGGATTAGTGTATCCATTCGCATTGAATTTATTTTAAAAATTTAGGAAAGAATATGATTGAAAAAATAATTGATTGGTCTGCAAACAACAGATTCATCGTAATTCTGATTTTTCTGATTATTATCGGTTTTGGAATTTACAGCGTAGCAAATCTTCCTGTTGATGCAATTCCTGATTTATCAGAAAATCAAGTAATAATTTTTACAGAATGGATGGGACGTTCGCCTCAGATTGTTGAAGATCAGGTAACGTATCCAATTGTTTCCGGTTTGCAGGGACTTCCGCAAGTTAAAGCTGTGCGTGCATCTTCAATGTTTGGAATGTCTTTCGTCTTTGTTGTTTTTGAAGACGGAGTTGATACTTACTTTGCACGGACCCGCGTTCTCGAAAGAATGAATACTATTCAGGCGCAATTGCCTACAGGGGTCGTACCTTCTCTTGGACCTGATGGAACTGGTGTTGGACATGTTTTCTGGTACACTGTTGAAGGTGATGGATACGATCTCGGTACACTTCGTTCAATTCAGGATTGGTATATTCGTTACAAACTTTCAGCTGTTGATGGTGTTGCCGAAGTAGCAAGCATTGGCGGATTTGTCCGTCAGTATCAGGTTGATATAAATCCAAATGATTTGCGTGCATATAATTTAACTGTCTCTGACATTGTTTCTGCAATTCAAAAAAGCAATAATGAAGTCGGTGGTAAACTTCTTGAAATAAGCGATGCTGAATATTTTGTGCGTGGTCAAGGTTACATTCAATTTAAAAGTGATATTGAAAATACTGTTGTTAAAAGTACTGCAAATGGAATTCCAATCTTACTAAAGAATGTTGCTTCGGTTTCACTTGGTGGAGATATTCGCCGCGGTGCTCTTGAGAAAAATGGAAAAGGTGAAGTTGTCGGCGGAATCATTGTAATGCGAACCGGAGAAAATGCACAACGAGTGATTGAAAAAGTAAAAGAAAAAATAAAAGAAATTTCACCAGGACTTCCAGCCGGCGTTGAAATTTTACCTTCGTATGATAGAAGCACATTAATTCAGGAAGCTATCGGAACTCTTGACAGAGCATTGATTGAAGCCGCAATTACTGTTTCAATAATGGTTGCAATTTTTCTTCTTCACTGGAGAAGCATTGTAAGAATTCTTATAGAAATACCAATTGCTGTTTTGATTTCTTTTATCTTGATGTATGCTTTCGATATCACTTCAAATATTATGAGTCTTGGCGGAATTATTCTTGCAATTGGAGTGATTGTTGATTCATCCATTGTGCTTGTCGAAAATGCATACCGCAACATTGCAAAAGCAATTGAGGAAAAAGGCAAGCTGACAAATGAAGAGTACAAAAAAATTTCAATTGATTCAGCAAAGCAAGTCGGAAGAGCAATTTTCTTTTCAGAGTTGATAATTCTTGTTTCATTCTTGCCTGTGTTTTTGTTAACTGGTCAGGAAGGAAAACTTTTCAAGCCGCTTGCTTTTACAAAATCTTTCACGATGATTGGTGCGGCTATAGTTGTTATTTCACTTATTCCTGTTCTAATGACAATGCTGATGAGAGGGAAATTCAGACCCGAAGAAAAAAATCCGGTTACAAAATTGTTTATTAAAATTTATGAACCTTTAATTCATTGGGTTCTTAAACACCGCAAAACAACTATTACAATAAATGTGCTGGCATTGTTGATTACAATTCCAATGATATTAAATACCGGAAGCGAATTCATGCCGCCGCTTGATGAAGGCTCTATTCTTTATATGCCGGTTACATTCCCTGGTGCTTCGATTGGTGAAGTTAACAGAATACTTCAGGAACAAGATAAAATCATTAAATCAATTCCGGAAGTTCATCATGTGCTTGGCAAAACCGGAAGAGCTGAAACAGCAACGGACAACGCACCATTAAGCATGATTGAAACTATCATTATGCTCAAACCAAAAAGTGAATGGCGGCCCGGAATTACTAAGCAAGATATCGTTTCTGAGCTTGATTCAAAATTACAAATTCCCGGAGTCAGAAATGGCTGGACGCAGCCAATTATAAATAGAATTAATATGCTTTCGACAGGTGTTCGCACCGATATAGGTTTTAAAATTTTTGGACCAAATCTCGATACGCTTGAAACTTATGCAATCAAAGCAGAAAATCTTTTAAAGCAAGTTGATGGTGCTGTTGATGTTGTTGCTGAACGAGTTCAGAATGGTTTCTATCTTGATATTCAAATTAAAAGAGAATATGCAGCTCGTTACGGCCTGAACATTTCTGATTTGCAAAATATAATTGAAACTGCAATCGGCGGACAGAATCTCGGAACGGTGATTGACGGCAGAATGCGATTCCCAATTCGAATGCGTTATCAAAGAGATTATCGTGATAA
>CAZVBT010000122.1:0-9600 GCA_964625385.1 uncultured Melioribacter sp.
AATAAATTTTCGCAATATCCTTTAGATAATAATTCATCAACAAGCTTTTTTCTGTCTTTTAAATCATACCATATATTAATCTCTGCCGATGTTCTACCGATAACTTCGTTTTTGGTCCAGCCTGTTAATTTGCAGAAGCATTCGTTTACATCAATATATAAACCATCATTTAATCTATTAATATTTATTGAATCAGGTGATGTATAAAATGCTTTAGAAAATTTAATTTCTGAAGCTTTTAATTTTTCAAAAGCATTTTTGATAATAATTTCGCCAGAAGCTCGAGCTCCATAAATTGTTAATATTTTTTTTACTAATTCAATATTATCAAAAGGAGATTTTTTTAATGCAACAAGAATTCCAATTGGTTTATTATCTATATCAAATAATGGCATTCCACTATAAGCTTCAATCTCTAAATCTTTTAACATTTGATCTTTAGGAAATAAGGAATAACAATTTTGATTATAGATACAAATTTTTTGGCCAATAACTGTTTGGCAAGGAGTTCCCTCAAGATTGTAACTAAAATTATCTAAAAGTTTTCCTTCACCAAAAACAGAAATGGTATTAATTTTATCAAAATTATTTACGTCAATAACACCGATTAATACATAATCAGCTTCAATTGATTTTGCAATTTCTTCAACTAATGAGTTAAAAAAGTTTTGACCAGTTTTTGACGAGACACTTTCAGCAGTAGTATTTATAATATTCGAAATTCTTTTTTGTTCGCTAATATCAAGAAACTGTACAATAGTAATTCCGGTATCATTGCCTTCATGAAGTAATTTACTAATCAAACCGAATATTTCTTTTTTCCCTTTTTGCTTATTTATTATGGTACATTCATTATTGAGATTTTTAACTTCTTTTTTATTTAACTGATCAAGAACCTGAAAAAAATTTGTTTTGTTTTCAGTTTCAAATAAAAGATCAGCGAAGTTTGAAATGGTTTTAATTTCTTCTTTTTTGTAACCTGTTAAATTCTCGAATGCTTTGTTGTAATTTAAAATTGTGCCATCATTCAAAAAAGTAAAAGTAGGAATTTCAGAATTTTCAAAAACACCCCACAAGTGCTTGTATTCAGATTCCTGAAGTTTTTTATCAAGACCATCAATTAAATCTTTAAGTTGCTTTTGCGACTCAAGTAATTTTTTTTCTGTTTCAGTTCTGATTTCTATTTCATGTTGAAGATTTTTAACAGCATTTTCTAACTGAGAAGTTCTTTCCTGTATTCTAAGTTCAAGTTCATAGTTTAATTCTTTTAATTCAATTTCAGCTTTTTTTCTTCTTGTAATATTTTGAGCGGCACAATAAAATTTTGTAACTCTTTTTTTTCGCTTATCAAAAACAGGAAAAAGTTTTGCATTAATCCAAACAATTTCACCATCAGAATTAAAGAGACGAACTTCACGTTCAACTTTTTCTCCTTTTAGCAATTTGTTTCTGACAGGGATTACTAATCTTATATCATCATAATAAATATAACGACGTATGTGTCTGAAGTTAAAAATATTTTCTAATGGATAGCCTAAATCTTGTTCAAAGCTTTTTGAGTACCAATCAAGTGAGATGGATTTATTATCAAACGAAGCAGCAAACATATAATCGGAAGTAATTTGAGAAATAATTCTGTAGCGTTCTTCGTTTTCTATTAATTTTTTATGATAAGATTCTTTTAATTTAATTTCTTTTTCTAATTTTTTAAGAATCTTATTTGTAGTTGCATTATTTAAACTTTTTTTCTGTGTTGTTTTTGCAACAACTTTTTTATTCTTTTCTTTTTTTGAGAGTTCTTTTTTATCAATATTTATTTTCTTTTTACTCATTGGGATTTATCGGTAATGAAAAACAAAAATCGCTTCCTTTATTAATCTCACTCTCCACCCACAATTTACCATTGTGTTTTTTTATAAATTCCTGACATAAAATTAAACCCAAACCAGTTCCAGGTTCATCGTTTGTACCACGTCTTGTGAAAGGTATATCTAATTTAAATATTTTTTGAATATCTTCTTTTGAAATACCAATACCACTATCTTTAATAGAAACAATTATTTCATTATCAGATTTATAGCCCTTTACTAGAATGGTTCCGAATGTTGGTGTAAATTTTATTGCATTAGTTATTAAGTTTCTTAAAACAGTATCAATCATATACTTATCATAGTAACAAATTAAGTTGTCTTCAATTTCGGAAGAAAGATTTACTTCTTTTTTTACAGCAAGTTCATTCATTACATTTAAAACATTCTCTATATCAAAACTTAAATTATTTAATTCAGGATAAAATTCAAGAACACCACGCTGTACTCTGCTCCATGTCAATAAGTCTTCAATTAAAGAATATAAATTTTTAATTCCTTCGTGTAATCGTTTAATGTAAAAATCCTTTTCGCTTAAATCCATTTCTTCTTCGGCCAAGATGCTTGAAATACCAAGCAAACCTTGAAACGGACTTCTTAAGTCGTGAGCAATGATAGAAAAGAATTTATCTTTTGTTGCATTAAGTTCTTTAAGATATGCTTCCGATTGTCTTAAAGTAATTTCACTTTTTCTTCTATCTGTAACATCTTCAAGCGTTCCTTCAATGTAAACAAATTCATCATTTTCGTTTTTAATAATTCTTGCATACTCGCGTACTGTTATAACTGACTTATCTTTTTTATATAAATCATATTCAACTCCGTTGAGTTGTCCTTTTTCAATCAATTCTTTAATAAACTTCTTGCGCAATTCTTTGTCGATATAAAATTTTTCCTGAACTTTAATATCTTTAAACTCATCAAAAGAGTTGTAACCAAACATTTTTACTAAAGCCGGATTTGCAAATAGCAGCTCACCATTTATTGTGGTTCTATAAATACCAATTGCAGCATTTTCGTATAAACCTCTTAATCTTTCTTCGTTTTCTTTTAGTTGCTTTTGATAGTTCGCTTTTTCTGTTATGTCGCGTGCAAGAGCAATTACTGCGGTTTTATCTTTATACTTTGTTTGAGTTAGTTTAATTTCTGTTAAAATTTCTATACCATTTTTTCCACGTATCCAGAATTCAAAATTTGTTGGTTTTGCTGTGTAATATGTATGATTAATTTTATTAAATACTTCGGCAGAATTATTTTTTTGTAAATCTGAGATGGTTGAAATGGAAAGATTAATAATTTCATTTTTAGCAAAATTAAAGACAGATGTAAAAGAATTATTTACGTCAAGAATAATTCCATCAGCATTAAGAATAAAAATAAAATCTGTAATAGAGTTAAATAGCCCGATATAACTTTCTTGACTTTCATGTAATTCTTTTTCAATTTTTTTAATTTCTGTTATATCTTTTATAAATGCAAAAACAACTTCGTTATCGGACCAGAAGTTTTTATGGAGAGAAACCTCCACGTCAAATTCTTCTCCATTTTTATTTAGGGCCACCCATTCAAAATTTAATTTTTCGCCTGATCTAACTTTTTGCCAAATTTTATTTAATCGGATTTTCTGCATGTTAATGTTAGCTGAGATATCGTAGATAGAAATATTTTTAATCTCATTAGAATTGTATCCATAAAGTTGTGAAACTTTTTCATTTGCTTCTAAAATATTTCCATCAAAATCATGAATGATTATTGCTTCGTGAAATTGATTAAAAATAGCTTTAAAATTTTCTTTTGAAGTTTCAAGAAAAGCTTCAAATTTTTTTCTATCAGTAATATCATGAGCAACTGCTATAATAACATCCTGACCAAAATATTTCGTTTTATTTATTGTAACATCTTTTGGGAAAACCTCTCCATTTTTTCTTAAACCCCAAAATTCGAAGGTGTTTGTTTTTCCAGTTGAATAAGTTTCGTTAATACAATTAATTACATGTTCAAAATCATTTCTACCGGGTGCCGAAAGAAATGTTGGTGTTCTGCCAATAAATTCACTTTTATTGTATCCATACATTTTTTCTGCGCCTTCATTTACATTTAGGAAAACACCATTTTTATCTTGAATATAAATTGCATAGCTGATTGAATTAAATAAACCTTTGTAACTTTCTTCACTTTGTTTAAGAGTATTTTGAATCCCTAACTTCTCAGTTATATCAATAATTAGATTAATTCTTGCTCTTCTTTTTTTATAAGGTAAACTTTGTGCATGTATTTCAACATCAATTACAGTTCCATCTTTTTTTATATGTTTCCAATTTGAAGAAGTCTTTAAATTTACATTTGTTTTAACATTCTTTAATACATTTTTTAATTTTTCTAAAGAATCAGCAGTATTCAAATTTTCTAATTTTAATTTTAGGAACTCTTCTTTTGAATAACCATAATGTTCAATGGCAGCTTTGTTAACTGAGAGTATTTCAGTTGTGTCAATATCATAAATCCAGATAGGCAATGGATTGTTATCGAATGAATTTCTAAATATAAGCTCATTTTCTTTTAGTTCATTTTCTATTTTTACTCTTTCAGTAACATCACTTTGAATGCCGAATAATCCTGTGATAAAACCAATTTCATCTTTAATTAAAAAGTATTGAGCTTCAATCCAAATTTGTTCTCCGTTAAATTTTCTTTCATCTGTAACTAAAGTAATAAATTCAGAATCAAGAATTTTTTTACAAATCTCAAGTCCATAATTATAATTATGAACGAAAAAATCTGCGGGGGAAAGTCCAAGCATTTGCTCTTCTTTAGCTAAATATTGGTCAAGAAATGCCTTATTAACCTTTGTTAATTTTAAGTTGTGATAAAATTTTCTTAATGAATTTTCTTTGTTGCAACTTTCACTCCATTCAATAGGTTCGTCAGCTTCCATTATAAAAAAGCCGTATAGTGATTGTTTGAAAAAAAGAGAAAGATATTCTTGAGCTTGAATTAATTGATCTTGATAATATTGTTTGTCTGTAACATCAATGCCTAATGCTTGAAATTCCCCTGAAAATTTTCCTTCTTCATTAATTATTGGCGAACTAATCCATTTAATTAATTTAGTCTCATCATTTTTTAATTTGTAAGAGACAGTATTTTGAAAAGAAACAAGATTTTTGGCTGACTCTTGTAAGTTTCTTTTAATTTCATCCTTTTGTTTTTGGCTTATGGTTGATAACCATTTTTTGCCAATTAAGTCTTTTCTATCAATGCTAAAAAATTTTTCAACGGCTTTATTAACGTAGGTTATAGTGGCGTCTGGTTTATCTCTTAAAATTAAAAGAGGAGAATTTTCAACCATTTGAATAAACAAATCTGAAAAGTTACTATTTGGAGCGTCGCTATTTATTTTTTTTATAGCCATAATATTTTATTGCCCTCTACATATAATAATATGATTTTTAGTGCTAAAATTAAGTTTTTATGTATAAAATCAATTAGTAACTTCATCTTTTAAAAGATTTGAAAGCAGTTCTTGTTTAAAATTTTGAAGATTTTCATCTCTAAAAATTACACCATCAAATTGAAAAACTTTTGCAGTTAAACTTTTTTTATCATGCAATAAAAGAAAAATAGAAACCTCATTATCTTTTGCTTGCTCTAATATTCTAAGCGTAATTATTTTTTTATCTAATATACTTAATTTATCACTTACCAAAATAAAACGTGGAAAATGTTGATTAAATAAAGTTAAAGCCTCTGTACCATTTTTTGCATCAATAATAATGAATTTATCACCAAAAAGCTCATGAAATTGATAGCGAAGCTTGTTATCATTTTCAACTAACATCAATCTTGGTAAACCAGCAACTTCATTTATAGAAGAAGATTTATCATTCCCTGAAGTTTTACGCGCTAAAATTTTGTTTATTCTTTTTATTGTATCAGTTTTATCGAAGGGTTTTAAGATATAATCGCAAATTCTGTTTTCTACTAAATCTGCAATAATTTCTTTTTCATTTAATGCTGTTACAATAACGACAGGAATATTTCTGGTAATAGTATTACTCCTTATTTGTTTTAGAGCTTCTTTACCATCTAAAACAGGCATACTCAAATCAAGAAAGATTATGTCGGGTGATTCTGATTTCAAAACTTCTAATGCTTTTTCACCATTCTCTGCTTCTAAAATTGTGCAGGCATAATTTTTTTTCAGAATTATTCTTAATAGTTCTCTTATAGATTCATCATCATCAACAACTAAAAATTTTAACATTTTTATCCTTGTAAATCTTTTGAAATTGTAAAACTAAATATTGAACCTTCACCGATTTTACTTTCAACCCAAATATTTCCTTTGTGTCTTTTTACAAATTCTTTGCAAAGTATTAATCCTAATCCTGTCCCTTTCTCTTTTGCTGTACCGGGTGTTGTAATGGTATTATTAGAATTAAATAATTTAGAAGAAATTTCTTCACTCATTCCAATTCCTTCATCCTTCACAGAAATTTTGTAATAATTATCGAATTCTTTTGAAAGGATTTCAATTTTATTTCCTTTATTAGAAAACTTTATTGCGTTGTTAACTAAGTTTAACAAAATTGAATTAAGCATATTTTTATCAAAAACAAATTCAATGTTTTTATCAATATGGTTAATAATTTCAACACCTTTATTAGAAGAAACAAATTTTAAAATGTTAAGAACTTTTTCTGCGGAGTTAAAAAGATTATTCAGTTCTGGTTCAAAATTAATTTTACCATTTTGAATCCTTGCCCACTCAAGTAAATTATTAAGTAGGTTATTTGTACTCCTTGAAATTTCCAATATGTAATCTGCAAATTCTTTGATTTCTTCTTTACTTAATTCATTATACTCGGTTGATAAAATTTCAGCATAATTTAAAATTCCATTTAAAGGCGTTCTTAAATCGTGTGCAATGATTGAAAAAAATTTATCCTTAGTTGCATTAATCTGTTTTAGCTCCTCAGTAAATTTTTTGAGTTGATGTTCTGCAATCTTTTCTCGTGAAATGTCTCGTATAATTATAATAGCTTCTTCAAAATTTCTTTGAACAATTCTTGCTTCAAAATAACTAGTATAAATTAAGTTTGAAATTTCAAATTCGTAATCCGATTGTTCACCACTTTCAAATACACTGATAATTAAATTTTCTAAATCTGTAGATGTTTTATCATCAAAAATATCTTTGATAAATAATCCTTTTATACTTGCAAAGTCTGGGAAAATTTTAGAAATATTGTTTTTGGATTCTAAAATTTCAAAATTTTTTGAAACAACAATAATATAATCTGGAATAGCTTTTAGAATTGAAGCTTCGTTAGAATCAATATCTTTAATTAATTTTTCCAAAAACATTTGATCGGTAACATCTTGAATTATACAGTCAATATAAACAATTTTATCATTTTTTTTTATTGGCTGAATAATTTCTTTAAAGTACTTTTTTATTTTGGATTTAGTTACCCAAATGTATTCATTTTCATTTTTATGGATTTTTACAAGGCGGTTAAAGTTAAAGCATGATTGAAGCAATGGATTTGTTTGTAGGTCTGAATTTAGCTCATATAAATTTTCATATTCTAATAGTTTTAATAATGATTTATTAGCATAAATCAATGTCCCGTAGTGATCGATTCTAAAAAATCCAAACTCAAGGTTTTCAATTACGGCATTATCAATACTTTTTAAATAATTTATTTCACTTCCATTCATTAAGAAATATTACTTTATGAACTATACAAAGAACAAACAAAGTGCCATCCTAAAGTTAAATCTCAATCTTAAAATCAATCCTTTTTGATTAAAAACAAAAATATTCAGTTATCTCAATAGTGTAGGTAATAATTAAATGTAGATATTTCCAATTATGCAGATTATTAGCCATTTAACTTTTGAAATTTTTATTCGATAATGAAAATGAAATTGGAATAATTATTGTGAGTTTAATAACATGATATTAGTTACAATAAATAGTGAAGGTAACTTTTATAAGGTTAGTTTAACAAATAAATTTAAAACTGTAAACCTTATAAAAGAAATTAAACCGACTACAAAACACAACATTTCGATATTTACATCAATTGTAAAGGGGCTTTTCTTACTCACAGCTAAAAATTTTACTAAATGATTAAGAAAACTCGCTAAACAAATCAAGTTTGTAATCGAATATCAAGATGTAATAAATTTTTTTTAGTGGAGTTATTATGAGCAATCAAACTCAAACAAAAACAGAATCAACCGAAATTTTACAACTAGTTAGCTTTAAAATTGCTAATGAAGAATTTGGTGTTGATATTCTGAATGTTCAGGAAATCAATAAAATGACACAAATTACAAAAGTGCCAAATGCACCTGACTTCGTCGAAGGTGTAATTAATCTTCGTGGTCGAGTTATACCAATCATTGATTTAAGAACCCGCCTTAAACTCGAAAAGAAAGAACATGATAAAGAAACAAGAATTATAGTTGTAGAAATTGCTAATAAAACAGTAGGATTTATAGTTGATGCAGTTAAAGAAGTTTTAAGAATTCCAACCAGTATAATTGAACCGCCACCACAATTAGCCACGGGAATAGATTCTGATTTTATACGTGCTGTGGGCAAATTAGAAGATCGTCTCTTAATTCTTATTGATTTAGAAAAGGTTTTAACTGAGCAGGACAAAGAACAACTTAAAACTGTAGAAAATTAAAATGAGGTAAAAATGAAATGGTTCTTAGATAAAAGTATAAGATTCAAATTAATATCTTCATTCATTTTAGTTTCAATTATAACGTTAATTGTAGCAATAGTTGGTTGGAGTGCTTTAACAGATGCTAAAGAAGGTTCATTAAATTTAAGTAACCAAAGTAATGATAATATAAATTTAGCTACTGTTAGAGCTTCATATTTAAACGCGACATTGAACATTGAAAAAGCCCTAAATCATACAAATCCTAAAGAAATTGAGGAACGTTTAAAGTCAGCCACATCATTTTTTAAAATTGGAGATGAACTTTGGAAAAAATATAGAAGCACCTTAAGTAATGAAGAATTAACAATTGGAAATGAATTTGAAAAAGCATATAAAACATATAAAGAAAAACTAGAAACAGCTATTAGTTTTATAAATATGGGTGCAATAGAAGATGCAAATGTTATGATTCAAGGTGATGTGAATAGTGACTTGCAAAATTGGTTAAATGCATTAAATAAACTATTTGAATTAAACAAAAAAAACGCAAAAACTTTATATGAAAATGTTGTTGCAGATGCTAATTATGATAAAATAAAACTTTTAATTTTTACAATAATAGCCATTTTACTATCAATTGGTTTGGGTTATTGGATTTCATCATTAATTGCGGATCCTATTAAAAGAATTACAATGCGAGCAGAAAAAATAGCGCTCGGTGAAACAGATCTAGAAATAACAGTAAGAACAAAAGATGAAATTGGGAAACTACAAGAAGCATTTGCAACTTTAATTGAATCAGCAAAAACGCAAGTAGAAGTAGCAGAAAAAATAGCTGAAGGGAATTTAAATGTTGCTGTAAAAGTTCGTTCTGAAAAAGATCTACTTTCAAAGTCATTTAATAAAGTAATTGAATCCTTAAAAGGATTAGTACAAGAAACAGTTGAACTTGTAAAAAGAGCTTCAGATGGTGATTTAAACTATCGTGGCAATGAATTAAAATTTTCTGGTGGATATAAAGAAATAATTGAAGGCTTTAATAAAAC
>CAZVBT010000123.1:0-11414 GCA_964625385.1 uncultured Melioribacter sp.
TGGAAAGCTCAGGAAGTAAAACTTGACCTTGGCAATATTATAATTCAATTACTAAACATAAAACAAGATTGCAATAAAATTTTAGATCTCAATCATGATTTATTGAATCAAGCAGTATTAGATGTAAAAAAAATAACACAAACAGCTGCAATAACAATTTTTTTCATTCTACTGGGTGCAATTTTAATAGCATCAATATTTAGCTCTAAGTTTTCTGATTATATAGTTCGCCCAATAACCAAACTAAAAGAAACAGTCCGGCATATTGCAGAAGGAAACTTCAGCGAAAGAATTGAGCTGGATGATAATTCCGACGAAATAAATTCACTTACAGATGAATTCAATAAGATGAGTGAAAAATTAGAGCAATATGAAAAATTAAACGTTAATAAAATTTTATATGAAAAAAGAAAATCTGAAATTGTAATTGAAAGTATGGATGAACCCGTTTTAATGGTTGATGAAAACTTTAAAATTCTTTTAGCCAATAAAGCATTTAATCAAATATTTGGAGATAAAGCATTAAAAAATTCGGAAATTAAAAAGATATTAAAACAACAAAGAACAAAAATTAAATCAAACGAAAAAAACGAATTACAAAAACTAAAAGACAAAATAATTAACTTAAAAAAAGATGATGGTTCGCAAAAATATTTTAACATAATAGCATCACAAATTGAAATACCAGATTCAGAAAAAGAGGCAACTCTTTTTGTTTTTAACGATATAACTAAATATCAAGAACTCGATAGAATGAAAAGTGAATTTATTGCAAAAGTTTCACATGAATTGAAAACACCATTAACATCAATGGGAATGGCGCTTGGTTTACTGAAAGATGATGTTGTTGGAAAAGTAAATGAAAAACAAAAAGATTTAATTATATCAATGAAAGAAGACTATGATAGATTAAACAAACTTGTTTATGAAATTCTAGAATTAACAAAACTTGAAGCAAACATTGGTAAAATCAAATTTGAAAAATTCGAAGCACATAAACTTGCAGAATACGTTTCTAAAAAATTTACAATTTTAGCCAAGGAAAAAAATATACTTTTGAATATAATTGATAATAGTAAAAACGCTGTAATCAATGGAAACTATAATAGTATGATTAGCGCCATTGAAAATCTCGTTTCAAATTCTTTACGATTTACACCTAACGGTGGTAATATAACAATTGAATTTAAAGTAGAAGATCAAAATTTATTTATGGAAATATCCGACACAGGAATTGGAATAAGTCCTGATAATCTCAAAAAAGTATTTGATAAATTTATTCAAATTGATGATTCAGCTCCCGGAAGTTTAGGGCTTGGTCTTTCAATTGCAAAAGAAATAATAGAAATCCACAATGGAGAAATAAAAGCTTTTAGCGAACTAGGAAAAGGAAGCACATTTCAAATTAAATTACCGGTGGCATAATGCAAAACCCTAAAATATTAGTAATAGATGATGAACAAAACATACTCAAAACAATAGAACTTTCACTAACTGCAAACGGTTACTCACCTGAAGTTTTTTCAAATCCTATTGATGCAATTAACAGAACAAAAGAAATTTTTTTCGAAGTTGCTTTTATAGATTTAAAGATGCAACCACTTGATGGAATTGCTACTTTAGAAGAAATAAAAAAAAATTCACCAGATACAACAATAATTTTAATGACAGCCCACGGTTCAATTGAATCTGCTGTAGAAGCAATAAAAAAAGGAGCTCATGATTATATCTCAAAACCATTTTCACACAAAGAATTTATTCATTATGTCGAAAAAGCATTTGAACATCATAGATTAACAAAACAAATTCGTGGACTTACAACACAAATACAAGAAACATTTGAAAACGAAACATTTGTTACAACAAATCAAAACACAAAAAAAATTCTATCAATTGCAAAAGAAGTTGCAGATAGTAACATTCCAATTTTAATTGAAGGTGAAAGCGGTACAGGCAAAGAACTACTTGCAAAGTATATACATTCAAACAGCCAAAGAAAAGACAATCCGTTTATTGCAATCAACTGCTCAGCTATTCCAGAGAATCTCTTTGAAAGCGAATTATTTGGACATGTAAAAGGAGCTTTTACAACAGCAATTAAAGATAGAATTGGAAGATTAGAACTTGCCGATGGAGGAACTTTATTTTTAGACGAGGTAGCAGAAATTCCAAAACAAATGCAAGTAAAACTTCTTCGCTTTCTTCAAAATATGGAATTCGAAAGAGTGGGTGAAAGCATTACAAGAAAAGTTGACGTTCGAATTATTAGCGCAACAAATAGAAAAGTTGAAAATGACCTTGCTAGTGGTCATTTAAGGGAAGATTTTTACTACAGAATTGTTGGAGTGCGGTTTAATATTCCACCATTAAGAGATAGAAAAGAAGACATTGAAACACTGCTAAATTACTTTATCTTGAAATATGGTAATCAAAGAAATATTACAATTCAAGAAGAAGCAAAAAAATTAATATTTGATTACGATTGGCCGGGAAATGTAAGAGAATTTGAAACAGTTGTTAAACGATTACTTGTCTTTGCAAAAGATAATATCATAAAATCCGATTATTTACCAGAAGAAATTAAAAACTTTTCCTTAAAACAATCACAATTAACCTCACCTCAAAAAATAGATGAACTAGAAAAACAACATATAATAGATGTACTTAAAATAGCCCCAACCGCCAAAGAAGCTGCAAAAATTTTAGGAATATCAGAAACTACACTTTGGAGAAAAAGAAAACAATATGGATTGTAAATTAACCTTTCAATTTGAAAACCATAACCTTTCATATTGAAATACCCGAAATTAAAAATTTATAAAAATCATCATTTGTTGGGAAAAAATTAATGGCATAATTGTTTATATAAGAAAAACGACTTTTCATTTAATAAAAAGGAGTAATAAAAAATGAAACAATCCTCTTTTGTTGCCATACTTTTCATTGTTGCTTTAGCAGCAGGAATTAGTATTTATGAACTTGTACTTGGTAATCCAGCAAACTTTCTTGATTACGCTACAAAAGGAACTAAACATGTTCCTGCAAACTTAATGGGTACAACATATGTTGGTGGTCCTCTTGTTGCAATATTAATTACAATATCTATCATGGTAATTGCTGTAATTATTGAAAGAGCACTATCATTAAGAAAAGCTCAGGGTAAAGGACCTATTCCAAAATTTTATAAACAAGTAATTGATTTAGTTCGAGCTGATCAATTTGATGAAGCTATTGCAGCTTGCGACAAACAAAGAGGTTCGGTTGCAAACGTACTAAAAGCAGCTATTAGCCGCTACAAAGAAGTAACAGCAGAAAAATCTACAGTTGATAAAGAAAAACAATTAGTAGAAGTTCAACGTGCAGTAGAAGAAACTTTAATGCTCGAAACACCACTTTTGGAAAAGAATTTAATCGTTCTTTCCACAATTGCATCAATTGCAACAATGGTTGGTCTTCTTGGAACAACAATCGGTATGATTCGTGCATTCAAAGCTCTTGCTCAATCTGGCGCACCTGATGCTATCTCTCTTGCAACAGGTATCTCAGAAGCTCTTATCAATACAGCTGGTGGTCTTTTTGCAGCTATTCTTGGTATTGTTGCATACAACTTTTATGTAAATAAAGTTGATAATTTCACATTTCAAATTGACGAAGCTAACTATAACTTAATGCAATTATTAAAATTAAAAAATTAAAGTGAGGTAATTAATGCCGCGCATTAAAAAGAAAAGAGTCGCTATACGCATTGATATGACTCCACTTGTGGACGTGGCGTTCTTGCTTCTTACTTTCTTTATGTTAACTACAACATTTAAACCACCAGAAGAAGTTGAAGTAGTATTTCCTTCTTCACATTCTGAAATTAAGTTGCCGGAATCAAACACTATGCTTGTTTTTATTGATAAAACAGGTGCTCTTTTTATGGGTTTTGATTCACAAATTATGATGGAAAAAATGTTTGGTACTGAATATAAATATAGACAAGCCAGCCCCGTAAAAATAGCTGAACTTGGCGAACTTTTAATGAAAGCAAGAATCGCTAATCCAAAACTTAGAACAATTATTAAAGCTGATGCTAATGTTGAATATGGAGTTGTTCAAGACGTAATGGACATTTTAGATAAAGTAAAAATAACCAGATTCAATATGGTTACTAATTACGAAACAGAAAAGAAAAGTTAAAGGAGATTAATATGGCCGGTGGCGCAGTTGGTGGCGATAGTGGTGGTCCAAAACGGAAATCCAAGTTTACCAAACGTAAACCAAAGAAAAGAGTTTCTATTAGTATTGATATGACTCCTTTGGTTGACGTTGCATTCTTGTTGCTAACATTTTTTATGTTAACTACAGTTTTCCGTTTACCACAAACGCTGGAAATAAATCTTCCTCCTAAAGATGTTGATATTAAAGTCGGTGAATCTAACCTTCTTACAATTCGTGTTGATGAAAACATGAATCTTTATTGGAATGTTGGATTTGAAGTGCCAGCTAAAATTAAATGGGAGGATTTCAATAAATTCTTAAAACAAAAGAAAGCTGAAAATCCACGCTTTAACGTATTGATTAAAATAGATAAGAAAAGTAAATATCACATGATGATTGACATAATTGACGAATTACGTGTTGTGGGGTTGGATAGATACGCTTTAGCTCCAATTACAGATATTGATAAAAAAGAAATGGCAAGAGCTACATAAGGAGAATGAAAATGACAGAAACAGTAGCTTTACAACAAAACAACGTGTATGGTGCTTTCGAATTAAAGAAAGTTTACCCACGTAATTACGCTATTGGTGTAGGACTTGCAATTTTTCTTCATCTTTTACTTATAGGTTCATATTGGTTCTCTCAAGTCTTATCTAAAGAAGATGAATCTGGAACACCTACAGTAAGAATGAAGATTAATTACAGCGATTTAGGTCCACCACCATCAATAGAAAACGTAGCTCCTCAAATTCAGGTTGCTGGTCCCGTTGCAGCACCAACAGTTGGTATTCCTGTGCCTGTACCAGATGAAGAAGCTCCACCAGAGCAAGTTATTGCTTCTCAAACTGAATTGAGCGCACAACAAGCACCAGCTCTTGCAGAAGATTTAACTGGCGGCGGTGCTCAAATTACTCAGGATATTAAAATTGAAGAAGAAAAACCAAAAGATGACGATCCTGATATGAATGCTTTTGTTGCAGTAGAAAAATTACCCGAAATGGTTTTTGCTGCAAAACCTGAATATCCTGAAATTGCTAAACGTGCTGGTATTACAGGAAAAGTATTTGTAAAAGTATTAATTGATAAAGAAGGAAGACCTAAAAAAGCTGTAGTTATTAAATCTGATTCAGAGCTATTTAACCAGGCTGCAATTGATGCTGCAATGAAGAGTGCTTTTTCCCCAGCTCTTCAAAATCAGCATCCAATTTCTGTTTGGATTGTTCTTCCATATCGTTTCACCTTAGAAGGTCAAAATTAGTTCTGTGGAAAAGTTGATTCTTTATATTGGCTACACAGCAGCAACAATTTTTATTGGGTTGGGAATAGCAATTTTGTTTACAGACTATTTCCCAGCCCAAAATTTTGTTGGGGGCAATAATATGAAAATCATTTTTGGTGTTGTTTTAATCCTTTATGGCATTTACAGAAATGTAATTCTTACAATTAAACATCGTAAAAATGATGAACTGCCTTCTTAGAAATTTTAATTTATCTATTATTTTATTATTCATTTTTTTTGGATGTCAGGAACCGCCAAAAGAAACAGCCACAAAAGGCAATCTCAAATGTTTAGTTGATGAATCTTTATTTCCAATGATTTCTGCTATCAAAGATTCATTTTCGTTAAAATATCCCCAAGCAAAAATCGAATTAGAAAAAGTTAAAGCTAAAGAAGGTATCGTAAAAATGTTAAACGGCGAAGAAACAATGTTTATTTCTTCGCGGGCTTTAACTGAAGATGAAACAAATTTTTATGAAAAAACTAAATCGCAAGTCAAAGTAATCAAGTTTTGCTACGATGCTTTAACTGCAGTTGTTGATTCTAGTCACAAGCTTAATAGAATTACAACCACTGAATTGAAACAACTTCTACTTGGAAATAGTAAACAACATAGAATTTATATACCAGACCAAAATTCTGGAATCTTTGAAAATTTGAAAGTTGATTTGACAGATAAACAAAATCCAAAAGGTGCTTTCATAGTGAAAACCGAAGAAGAAGTTGTGGAAAAAGTTAAGAAAGATAAAAACTCTATTGGCTTAGTTGGTTTGAATGTTGCCAATAATAGTAAATTAAAAATTTTGCGAATAGGAACAGATGAACGTTCTGCAACTGGTGGCGTTTATTATGAACCAGCTGCTGGTTACTTGGCAAATGGTGAATATCCGTTAATAAGAGCATGCTTTATTTTACTAAATGAAATTGGTGTTTATGTTGGTTCTGGATTTACAAGTTATATTACAAGCAGTGAAGGACAAAAAATTGTTTTAAGTTACGGACTTGGTCCGGCTACAGTTCCAATAAAGTATAAACAGATAGTGAGGATGAGATGAAAAAATTAGCCCTAATAATTTTTTTGGGTGCTTTTGCTATAACTAATTTTGCCCAAGATAAATTAGCAGTTGCCCAAAAAGCAATTGATAAAAAAGATTATAAAACTGCATTCAATATTGCAAAAGAGTTACTTGATGCAGGTGATGCAAATAATGCATCAAGATTTTTAATTCAATTGCGTGCAGTTAATTATCCAGATACTAAATTATATGAATATCTGGGTGATGCTTATGCAAAAATGGGAGTTAATGAATTAGCCGTTACAAATTATGAAGAAGCAGAAAAATATGATTCTTTAAACGTACAACTGAAATTTAAAACAGCTGAAATTTTAGAAAAGCAAAAAAAATATACTGACGCAGTTAATAAATATTTGAAGATTCAAAGTATTGATCCCCAAAATGCAAAAGCATATTTAGAAGCAAGCGATATTTTATTTAGGGCTAAATTATACGCTGATGCTGCTAAAATGTACGAAAAATATTTAGAAATTGATAAATCAAAAGAAGCTTACTTCAATATTACAAAAGCTTTTTACGAAGCACGTAATTGGGAAAAAACATTCGAATATGGAACAAAGTCATTAGAACTTTATGGTAATGACGCTGGTATCAGTAAATATGTTGCAACCGCTGCTTTGCAATTAAAAAAATATGAAGATGCTGCTAAATTTTATGCTCAGGTTCCTGATTCAATGTTAAGTGTAAACGAATTAGAAAGAGTTGGACGTGCTTTTCAGGCAATTAATGATAATAACACAGCAATGAAATATTTTGAAAAAGTTATAAAATTAGATTCAACCCGCTCAAGCATTTATTTTGATTTAGGAAATAATTTTTTCAGAGAAAAGAAATTTGAAGATGCAGTAAAATATTATGCCGCTAAGGCAAAATCCGATTCAACATTTGAACCGGCTTATAGATTTATGGGTTTTGCTTATTTTCAAATGGGTAAAAATGAAGAAGCTCGTCTTAACCTGTTAAAATCTATTCAAATGAATCCAAAGGAATTGAATACAAATTATTTCTTAGCACAAGTTTATAAAGGGTTAGATTCATTAGATAGAGCTGCTGATGTGTATAAAGATATTATTGATATTGTTAGTAATAATGAAACTGAAAATAAGGATAAATTATTAGAAGCAAATGCTTTCCTTGCTTCAAGAGCAATGCAAAAGAAAAATTATGCTGGTGCAATTCAATATTTGAATAAAGTTGAAAAGTATAAACCAAGTCTTGATGTTTATAGAATGCTTGCTTCCTGTCATCTTTCTGTTGGAAATAATGATGCCGCAATAAACTATGCAAAAAGAGTTTTGAAGAGTAATCCAAATGATTCAGATATGAAAAAAATTCTAAGAGTGCTAAGTGCAGATTAATCTGTACTTAGTTTTATTTTCTTAATCAGAGATAAATTATGCTAAATATAAAAAACCTTCATTTTAATCCATGGCACCATGTTCATTATGGTGATGATGTACCGAATGTTGTTAATGCAATTATAGAAATTCCTAAAGGCTCACAAGGTAAATATGAACTTGATAAAAAAAGTGGTTTGCTGAGATTAGATAGGGTTTTATTCTCAGCTGTTTATTATCCGGCTAATTATGGTTTTATTCCACGAACATTAAGTGATGATGGTGATCCTTTAGATATTTTGGTTATTTGTTCTGTTGATGTTGATCCACTTTGTATTATTGAGGCAAAAGTTATTGGTTTGATGGAAATGGTTGATAACATGGAAAAAGATGAAAAAATAATTGCAGTTGCTAAAAATGATATTTCTGTTAATTACATTGATGATCTTAAAGATTTACCACCACATTTTACAGTTCAAATTCAAAGGTTCTTTGAAGATTATAAAAAACTTGAACATAAAAATGTTATAGTTGAAAAAATTGTTGGTAAAGAAGAAGCATTTAAGGTTATTAATGAATCAATAGAATTATATAAACAAAATTATATAATTGAAGAAAGATAAATGTCTGCTAACGAATATAAATCTTTTAACTTTTTAACTCTTACTTTATATGCATTACTTATAATTTTGTTCGGTGCAATAAGTTATTATTTAGTTTCAATTCTATACTAATTATTTTTTGATATAAGGCGATTCAAATCCAAGTTTTTTCAATCCGTTTTGTATTTCAGGTATATTCATAAATAATTTCCAAATTAAGCCTGTTCTGTAATTTTCAATCATAACAATTATTGGTCCCTGGTCAATTGCCAGATGCGATTTTGCAAACCAATTTTTATCAATACTGAAAGCATCAACAAAACCATATTCACTCCAGATTTTATCACCTAAATTGTAATAAAAATGCTTTAAAGCTTTCATGCTAAATTCTGGTGTATATGGAAATGATGATAGTGCTGCAGTAGGTGAAATTACGCCAAAATCTTCTGTTGGTGAATGAGCTACATAGCCTTCGTAACTATCACTTGCAGTTAAACCCCAACAATTTTCACCATAGCCTTTAAAGTTTTTGGGATTTTCTAAACAATATTGCCGATTAATTAAAACATGATTTTGATTCTGCTCCCAGTAGTTTGTTGCAAAATCTTTCAAACCACGTGGATCAATACCCATGAAAGTGTAATGTGCAAAGAAAAGTGGTCCACCATAATCAAAACCAAGTGGAAGTTTATAACCATAAAAAGTTTTGCCATTAAAATATGATGCTGAATTAATCCAACAATTATTATAAACTTGCCAGGATATTGGATGAGTTGGAGATGAAGCCGCAATAATGTAAGTAATTAAACATTCATTCCAGCCACGAATTGGAAAGTTCATATCCCAATCATTATTTGGACTCCAATGCCAATAAAGCCATTGATTTGAATTATTTGTGTGCCAGTTCCAATTTGCATTTTCCCAAATTTGTGTAACTCTGTTTCGTAAATATTTTTCTGAATCATTTTGTTTATTGAAATATTCCCTTGCTGAAAGTAAACCCATCATTAAGTAAGACGTTTCAACAATATCAGCACCATCATCAAGATAACCAAATGGAATTGTTTTGCCTGTTTCTCCATTCATCCAATGAGGAAAAATTCCATGATAGCGATCCGCTCTTATAAGAAAGTCAACAATTTTAATTAACCTTCCTACGGCTATATCCCGATCAATCCAACCACGATTAACGGCAACTATGGTTGATAAAATTCCAAACCCGGTTCCACCAATTGCACATACATTTGTATCAAGCTTTGTTTTACTAAGATTTGGTATGCCGTAAGCTTCATCTGCAAAATCCCAGAAATATTCTCCAACTAAAGTGTTGCTTCTTTCACGCGCTAAACCGCTTTTAGGATGAGCATAATGCCAGAAATATCTGAATGTTTGACGTTGAACAATTTCGAGTAGAGTTGAATCGGGAATGTTTTTTATAATACCAACGGGTTCAATGAAAGATTTTTTTTCTTGTGCGGTTATTGTTGAAAGAATAATTGTAACAAACAAAAAAACAACTAATGAGTTTTTCATGTTAAAACATTTTTACTTTTTATGATTGGGAAAATAATTAGAATGACTATAGGAAAAAACTAATTAATTAATAATTCCTCAATCGCCGATTCAAGTTTTTCATTGAATGCTTTTGGATTTTCCAACATTAAAAAATGATCGGTATTGGGTACAACTTTAAAATCAAATTTAGGGAGTACTTTTTTTACTTTATTAATGTTGATTGGAAATTTATCTCCATTTACAGCAATTATTTTGGGATCAGCTTCTTTTACAGCTTGTTCGTAATTGTACTTTAGAATATTTCTGAAAATATCAATTCCAATTTCTTTTGGCATTTTAACTAAATCTCTGATTATGCTATTTGAAAAACTTGTATCAATATTGTCATGAAATAAATTTCCGAGATATGATTCAACACTGCCTTTGTAGTTTGATTTAAATGTGCTTAAAAATTGTTCGGCTCTTTCATCTGTTTCTCCAACATCAAAAACCTGATATGTATCTACTCCAATTATTCCAACGACTTTATCTTTAAGAATTTTTTTAGCTTCAAGAGCAACAGCTCCACCAAGCGAATGAGCAACTAAAATAACTCTATTTAATTTTAATTGACTAACTACAGATGCAACATCATGACCAAATAAATTCATAGTATAACTTTTTCTTTTAGCAGATGATTGACCATGTCCTGACAAATCCAAAGCAACTACCTGATATTTTTTCGAAAATTCTTTTATTTGGTATTTCCAATAGCTTTTATTACAACCCCAGCCATGAATAAAAATTAAAGCTACATTACCTTTGCCTTCTGAAATAAAAGCAATTTCATTTCCATCTGTTGAAATTGCTTTTTGAGTTTTTTGTGAAAAAAGAATTGTTGTTATTAGTAAAAGTGATAAAAAAGTTTTTTTCATAAATTAACCATTAACTTAGAAGAAAGTTTTTAAGTGAATTAAAACTACTATCAAGTTTTATCGAATTCTTTTCTTTATTTAACACATCTTTTAATCGTTGTGGCATTTCAATTTTTTTGTTAACAGCTTTTTCAACAGTGTCAATAAATTTTGCAGCGTGTGCTGTTTCAGCAACAATCCCAATCTCATTTTTGGAATTAATTGATTCGAAATAATTTTTTAAAGCCAAATAGCCAACTGCACCATGTGGATCAATTACATAGTTGTGTTTTTCAAAAATTTCATTTATTGCTTTAAGTGTGATTTCATCATTAAAAGTAAAAGAAGAAATATCATTTTTCATTTGATCAATATTGTAATTATACAGGTATTGTATTCTTTCAAGGTTACTCGGGTTTCCAACATCCATTGCATTTGAGTAAGTTAAAATTGAACTTCGGGGTGAAAAAGAACCCGTTGAAAGATAATCTGTAAAAACACAGTTT
>CAZVBT010000124.1:0-6271 GCA_964625385.1 uncultured Melioribacter sp.
GGAGTGCTCTAACCAACTTTCTCTTTTAATTTTTCAATGTACTCAATTGCTTTTCTAAAGTTCTTAAAGGATTTCAATTTCCTTTCTAATTTTATTGCATCATCTTTTTTTTCTAAATCTTGGTAAATTATTAATTCCCAGTTCTCTGACGTACCTGTAAATCCTTTGTGTTTTGAATTATGTTGTCTTATTCTTTGTTCAAGATTTGATGTGTAACCGATGTAGTGTCTTTGTCGATCTGATTTTAATATATAAACAAAATATTTCATCTTTTATTGTGGGCCCAGAAGGACTTGAACCTCCGACCCGCTGATTATGAGTCAGCTGCTCTAACCAACTGAGCTATGGGCCCATTGAATGAAAATTTGCGTGCCAAAAATAGACTTTTAGTAAAAGTTATGCAAATCAATTTTCAAAAAATTCCTTTGAAATATTTTATTGTTTCTTTTAAACCAGTGTTTAAATCAAATGACGGATAAAATTTAAGTTCAACTTTTGATTCATCTATTGAAGCTAAACTATGTTTAATGTCACCTAATCTTTCTTTTTGATATTCAATTTCACTGATTGAATTTAATTCATTGATAATAAATTTTGCAATTTGATTTATCGTTGTTGCTTCTCCCCTTGCAATGTTATAAACTCCATTTGCATTTTCATTAGTTGCAGCTAAAATATTGGCGTGAACAACATCTTTTACAAAAATAAAATCACGTGTTTGCTCACCATCTCCATAAATTATAATATTTTCATTTTTTAATGCTTTATAAATAAATATTGGAATTGCAGCAGCATATTGGCTTTTGGGATCTTGTCTTGGTCCAAATACATTAAAATATCTCAATGAAACTGTCCCGATATTATATTTATCATGATATTCTTTTAGAAGTTTTTCTCCCTCTAATTTTGTAGATGCATAAGGAGTTTTAGGTTCTGGTTTCATAGATATTTTTTTTGGTGATTCAGGATTATCTCCATAGATAGCCGCTGAACTACTTAATACAACTTTTTTAACTTTATATTCTTTTGCTGCATCCAGAATATTTATGGTACCGTTTACATTTATATCATAACATTCATCCGGTTTCAAAACAGATTCCGGTACTGAAACTAATGCAGCTAAATGATGAACATAAGTTGCATCCTTTAAAACTTCAAAAACTAATTTTCTATCTGTAACACTTCCATGATGAAATACAGCTTGTGGAAAAAGTTTCACATTTTCAATAAAACCACTTCTTAAGTTATCAAGTATATGAACCTCTGCATTCTGTTGGATCCAATATTTAACAATATGGCTTCCTATAAATCCGGCACCACCAGTTACAACAATTTTAGTTTTCATCGAATTCTTTCTCTAAATAATCCTGAACTATTTTTATATCATCTTTACTTGTTAAATCTGGAACATGCTCGCTCAATGGATAACAATAAAGTGATTTAGGATTTTCACTTATCATCATTTTAATAGCAGTAGGAAGTTCTTTTTCATTTCTTTGGCTAAATGGAGTTTCTTTTAGATATGGTAAAATCATATCATAGCTGAACATAAAAATGTTCATACTTACACCGACAAATCCATTTTTAGTTGTTGCCTTAGCAACTTGTTCTTCATTTGGCTTTTCGATTATATCAACTAAAAAATTTTCTTCATCTTTTAATGTTACTGCAAAACTTGAAACTCTGGATTTTTCAAACTTGAATCCATTTCTATCGTAATCAATTAATGCATTTTTATATTGTAATGAGATTAAAATTTTCATTGCATTTTGAGAATACAAATTATCACTGTTGGTCATTAAAAATTTTTCACCTTTCCAATCTTCACGTGAAAGTAATGCTTCCAATAAAGCATCAGCTGTACCAAGTGGTTTTTCTCTTCCGGTAGGTATTTTTTGATATGCATAATTAATTTTTATTTGTTTCAACCAATTCTCATTCTGAATTGAATCATAATATTCTTTAATTGAATTATCATTTTCGTTTATTACAATTGTAATATCATTAATGCCAGATTTTTTAGCATTCATAATTAAATAATCAAGAAAAGGTCTTCCATTTTTTCCAATTCTAATCATGGATTTTGGTTTTAACTTTGCATCAATAAGAGCCTGATCATTTAATTGTGATTCTTGTTCTAAAGATTTCTTCATTCTTGAAGAAACTCCACCAGCGAGAATTACTAATTTGTTAATCATATTCTACTATTGTTCCTTTGTCTATTTTTACAATCCAACTTTTAGGTGAAACTTTTTTTAATTCTTCTAATACTTTTTCAGAATTATTAGGGGCATAAGCGAACATGCAACCACCACCACCACTTCCATTAATTTTTGCACCTAATGCACCAGCTTTTAATGCAACTTCAATTAGTTTATCAATCTTTGGTGTAGATATTTGCAATATATCTCTTAATGTTTTTTGATGTTCATTCATCAAATTTCCGATTCTTGATTTAATAAGTTCTTCAGAACTAAGAACTTTTAGCGCTTCGAAAGTTAAATCTCTATTTTGTAATGTCGCTAATAATATTTCATATTGTTCTTCAGATATTTCATATTTATATCTTTGAAGTTCATCAATCAAAATATTTTGTAGATCAAAATCATCAAATTTGTTTTTTAATTTATTAACAGCATCAACAACATTATTTTTAACGCGTGATAAAATAAATTTTGTGTCTTTTGGTTCTTCGGAATCAACTAAAATAAAATCACCTAAATCAAGATTTATTTTTTTTATTTTAATACATGGAACAGTTTGTAGCCAGATAATATTACCAAGTGAAGTTGAATAATGATCCATCATGCCACCAGGTTCGGAAAATTCTACTACTTCTGCTAAATATGCCAGTTGAGCAATTTCTTCCTGCGATAAATTAATTTTTTCATCTGAAACTTTAGATAAAAAATTTATCCAAGATACAACTAAAGCTGTAGAACTTGAAGTGCCGCTGTTAATTGGAATATTTCCATGAATTTTAACATCATATCCATTAGAAAAAGAAAATCCTTTTCTCTTCAAAACATTTATTGAACTTCTTAGGTAATCTCTTTCATATTTATATTTTATTTCATCTTTTAAATTGATTTCATCAGTAGAATTAAGATCTAAAAATTCAATTTTAAATTTTGAATCAATTCTTTGATTAGCTTCAATATAAATTCTTTTATTGATTGCTGCAGCAATTACAGGTAAACCAAGATAATCCTGATGTTCACCAAATAAACAAATTCTTCCAGGGGTAGAAACTTTAATAGAAGTCAAAGACCCTCAAAATTTTTATTTCAAATTTATAAAAATTAGTTCTTTAATTATAAATTTTCCTTTTATGAAATTTAAAGATTAATTATGTTACAATTAAAATATTGATGGAATATTAATGAAACTTCAATTTTTAGATTGGCTTGTAATATTAATCACACTTTTTATTTGTTTTTTCCCGGCATTGTTTGTTGCAAAAAGGTCAAAGAAAAATACAACAGAGTTTTTTGCTTCTGGTCGATCTGTTCCATGGTGGCTTGCTGGATTTTCAATGGTGGCAACCACATTCAGTAGCGATACACCCAATTTAGTAACTGATATAGTTCGAAGAAATGGTGTTGCAGGAAATTGGGTTTGGTGGGCTTTTACTTTAACTGGAATTATGACAGTTTTCTTTTATGCAAAACTATGGCGTCGCTCTGGTGTTTTAACTGATTTAGAATTTTATGAAGTTCGTTATTCTGGCAAAGCTGCAAGTTTTGTTCGTGGTTTTCGTTCTGTTTATCTTGGTTTGTTTTTTAATATTATGATTATGGCTACAGTTAATTTAGCTGCATGTAAAATTGCAGGAATTTTGTTCGGCTTTGAACCATGGCAAACTTTAATTTTTGTTGGGATTCTTAATGTAATTTTTGCTACTCATTCAGGTTTGTGGGGTGTTCTGGTTATTGATTTTGTTCAGTTTATCATTATGATGACCTCTGTAGTTGCGGCTGCTTATTTTGCAGTTTCTTTACCACAAGTAGGTGGTTTAAGCGGATTGGTTAATAAAGTTTCAAACATTGGTCAATCATCAGGCATTAACTATTTAAACTTTTTACCAGACTTTACGAATAATTGGGATATTGCACTTGCTATTTTTATTATGCCAATTGCAATTCAATGGTGGTCTGTTTGGTACCCAGGTGCCGAGCCCGGCGGTGGTAGTTACATTGCTCAAAGAATGCTAGCATCAAAATCTGAAAAAGATTCACTTGGTGCTGTCTTGTTTTTTAATCTTGCTCATTATGTTTTAAGACCATGGCCATGGATTTTAGTTGCATTAGCTTCTTTAATTGTTTATCCAAATTTGTCTGATATTCAAAAAGCATTTCCTGATCTTAGTCCCAATTTAATTAATCATGATATTGCTTATCCGGCTATGTTAAAATTTTTACCAGTTGGATTTTTAGGTTTAATAATTGGTGGTTTAATAGCCGCAAATTCATCTACAATTTTAACACATTTAAATTGGGGAGCTTCATATTTAGTCCATGATTTTTATAGACGATTTATTAAAACTAATGCCGATGAAAAACATTATGTATTTGCTGGAAGAATAGCTACTGTTCTGCTTTTTATTTTATCTTCTTTACTTGTTTTTTTTCTTGATAGTGCAAAAAATGCTTTTGATATAATTTTGCAAATTGGTGCTGGAACGGGATTGCTTTATTTACTACGTTGGTATTGGTGGCGTATAAATGCATGGAGTGAAGTTACTGCAATGGTGAGTTCATTTTTAATTTCAATTTTATTTTTAATTCTGAATAAAAACGGAATAATCATAAGCACTCACTTAGCATTAATACTTACTGTTTTATTTACATCCGTTTCTTGGATTACAATTTCTTTTATTACAAAACCGACAGATGAAAAAGTTTTAATTGAGTTTTATAAAAAAGCAAAACCTATTGGACCGGGTTGGAATTATATTAAAAATAAAATTCCTTCAGAAGAATTAGATTCCACTATAGACAAAGAGAATATACCACTCAATTTACTTGGTTGGTTAACAGGCACAATTACGGTTTGGTCATCTTTGTTTACCATTGGTAGTTTTCTTTACGGCAGAACTTTAACGGGTTTTGTTTTACTAGGAGTATTTTTAGTAAATGGAATAATTTTAATACATGTTGTTAAAAAAGTATGGAAATAAAAAAGTGTTACTCCAGAAAAATCAAGAGCAACACTTAACTATATAATTTTATCATCCTGCCTTGTGAGAAAATAAATTAGCAATTTGCAATTATCAATTTTCAATTATTATTGCATATTATGATGAACAGCTTGAACATCATCATCATCTTCAAGAGCTTCAAGTAATTCGTTCACTTCTTTTTGTTGTTCTTCTGTTAATTCTTTATACGTATTTGGAATGTACTGAATTTCTGTAGCGGTAATTTCAATATTTTTTTCTTCAAGAGCTTTTTGCATTGTTCCAAAATCTTGAAACGAAGTGTAGATATAAATAAACTCGTCATCATAAGATAGTTCATCAAGGCCATAATCAATCAGCTCTAATTCAAAATTTTCAATATCATTAACAGCATTTTTATTGATCTTAATTAATCCTTTCTTTTCAAACATAAAAGCAATTGAACCAGCATTACCAAGAGATCCTTCATGTTTTCTAAAATGGTGACGAACGTTAGCAACAGTTCTAGTTGGATTATCTGTAGCGGTTTCAACTAAAATTGCAACTCCATGTGGACCGTAACCTTCATAAATAATTTCCTGATAACCGGTAGTATCTTTTGAAGAAGCTCTTTTAATTGCAGCTTCTACTCTATCTTTTGGCATGTTAACACTTTTTGCATTTTGAATTGCAATACGAAGTTTGGAATTTGACTTTGGATCTGGTCCGCCAGATTTAACTGCAATTTCAATATCTTTTCTAACACGATTAAATGCTTTTGACATTTTTGCGTATCGAGCAAACATTTTGTGCTTTCTTGTTTCAAAAATTCTTCCCATTGTTTCCCTTTAGTTATAATTTTATTTGCAAATTTATGAATATCGTTTGAATATCTAAAATAAAATGAATTATTTTAGTTTATCGAATGAAAAAAATTGGAGTTTTTGTGAATCCTAATATTAATTTCAAAGAAAAAACACAAAATATAAAAGATGGGTTTCATCGTTCATTCTGGGTTGCCAATGGAATGGAACTTTTTGAAAGACTTGCATACTACGGACAACAAATTGTTTTTATGATTTATTTACGAAATAATCTTGGATTCAGTGAATC